>DAOLKH010000300.1:0-3130 GCA_035331685.1 Pseudomonadales bacterium | reverse complement strand
AACCGTCGTCGGTCGGTCCGCTCCCGGCCTGTCCGGCCAGATAGCCTCGGTGCATGGTTTCCAGCTGCGCGTACAGGTACTCGGCAAAGCCGTTCTCGTCTTGGGCGAAGCGCAGGTGCAGGCCGCGGGATGTGGCGTGCAGGCTGGCGACGGTCTTGCCCTGATGCGTCGTGTAGCGACGTGGTTCGTTGCGCTCGACCGTCGACGTCGGGATAGCGTCGCGCGTCAGCAGTACGAGCAGCTTCTGCGCCAGCTCCCCGGCTTCGTCCGGTAGCACCGGCGGCTGGGCCAGCAACGCGGCGAGACGACTGCGCTGTGCGGCGGCCAGACGACCGAGTTCGACGAGCTGGCGCGCCGGTGCATCGGCCAGCACCGGCCAGGTTTCGAACAGGGCTGGCGGGATGGCGGCGATGGTCAGCTGCTGCGAGATCCACGCATTCGTGCGCTTCAGCGTCGCCTGCATGGCCTGACGATCCCCCCCGAAGCTGCCCGCGAGCATGCGCGCGTAGAACTGCGCGCGCTCGTGCGCCGAGAGGTCCTGCCGGTCGCGGTTCTCGACCTCCATCAGGCGCAGTGCGTCGGCATCGGTGAGCGGCTCGATGATCGCGCGGATCGTCTTCAGGCCAAGGTCGATGTGCGCGCGCAGGCGTGAGGCGCCGTAGACCAGTTCGTAGATAGGTTGTCCGTCGGCGTTGTCGGCGAGCGGACGCACGCGCACCGGAATCTGCAGGCCGTGTTCGTGGATGCTGTCGCGGATCTCGGCAAAGCGGGCGCTGGCAAAGTAGCGCTCGGAACGGTTCAGGAACGGTGACGGCCGGATCCGGGTCACCGGCAGTTCGTGGATCAGGTCAGCGGAGTCACGCAGCGTCCCGAGTTCGTGCTCGACGCTGCGCAGGCGCTCGATCTCGGCCTGCATGCTCTCGCGCTTGCCGTGGGCAGTGGCAGCCACCGGCACTTCGCTGGCAGCCGGCATCGGCGCGGCACCGGACTGCACGGCGTCCATGGTCGGCAGCGCACCGAGCATGCCGAGATCGATACCGCCGCGTTTGCGGGAAGACGGACTCATCCGGCGGACTCCTCAGGCTGGGGGCTGGCGGCTCTGCGGCTCGGCCAGCTGTGTTCGATCAGCGAGATGATCTCGTCGCCGAACTCCTCGACGCTGGCAACCGCGCGCAGATAGCCCGGATCGCTGCGTGCCGGCATTTCGTACAGCGCGCGGACGCTACTGGCAGCGGTCTTGATGACCGTGCTGTGCAGCAGCGGTGTGTCGGTGAAATAAGCACCGAACACGCTGCGCATCAGGCTGTGGATCTGGTGCTCGTCGAGCATCGTGCGCGGGTTGCCGCGGTAGTTGGAGATGGCGATGCGGAAGAACTGCCAGTGCTTCGCGGCGCCTTCGGCATCCTCGATGCTGCGCAGGATGTCGTACATGCCGCGAAACAGCGATTCCATCGCCTGCACGTCGATCATCGAGGCCTGCACCGGCACGACCACGCCGTGGGCTGCCCACATGGCGATGACGGTCAGGTGCGAAAGCGCCGGCGGCGTATCGATGATGACGAGATCGTAATCGCCTTCGACCGTAGCCAGTGCATCGGCGAGTCGTGACCAGTACGTGAAGGCGGCGTCCTGGCGGTCACGTTGCGGCAGTTCGAGTTCGGCGGCGTAGAGGCCGAGACTGGCTGGCACCAGTGACAGTCGTTCCCAGGCGGTAGGGATCACCGCGTCACGAATGGCGCCGGCATCGTGCATCAGGGCCGGGTAGATGGTCTGTGCCTGTGCGACGTTGACCTCGTTGTCCGGGTACAGCAGGGCGGTGGCCGAACCCTGCGGATCAAGATCGACGAACAGCGTCCGGTAGCCGTGCAGGCTCAGGTGCGTGGCGAGATTGACAGCGGTCGTGGTCTTGCCGACCCCGCCCTTGAAGTTGGCGACCGTGAGCCGGAAGCAGATGTCAGTCTCGGGTCTGCGGTAGGGATTGCGCGCCAGCGCATCGCGCAGCCGGTTGATGTCTTCGAGCGAGTAGGCGTGATGACCGGTGGCGCCGGCTTCGATGATGCCGATTTCCTTGGCCGTGCGCCGCACGTAAGTTTCGGACAGGTCCAGCAGCCTGGTCACGGCTGAGATTTTCCATTTCCGGCTCAACCGCTTGCGTTCATCCGGGGCGGTTGACTGCGTACGGATGCGGTTGACGAGCTGGCTGGTGACCAGGTTGAGCTGACGCAGCAGTTCCGTCGAATGTTCCATCTGCAGACTCTCGATACCGCTCGGTATCTGGACAGTGTGCGGTTTTTACTGCCATAAATCCAATATAAAGCGCACTCTTTGCCAACTCGTCCTGTGGCTGTCGGGTTCCGGCTTCCTGCTGTACTGCGCTTGGATCGACAAAGATGGTCGCTGAACGGCAAAACGGAGCAGCGATGGAGGTGAGGGGATGGCCAAAGATCCGGTTCAGGCAACACAGGCGCTCGCCAGGCGTGCGAGTGCCCTGCAGGCTGGCATGACGACGCTGCCGCTGTTTCGGGATGGCGACAGCGCGATTCCGAACCATCTGGCCCGCAGTTCACTGTTTGCGCCCATCCAGCGTGGGCGGCGACCGATGCACGACAACGCTTTGCTGGCTACGCCGGCGGGCGGCGAGATTCGTTACTCCGGCAAACAGCTCGACATGGCCGATCAGGACGTGTTCTTGGCTGTCATGAAGCTCGCGGCTGGTCAGGATCCACGTAAGCCGGTACGGATCAACCGCAGTGATTTCCTGCGCATGATCGGCCGGCGCAACGGCAGCAGTGATTACCGCTGGCTGGATGAATCCTTTCGCCGACTGACGCTGGGAACGATTTCGCTGCATACCTCCCGCATCAATGCTCACCTGTCGCTGATCGTGTCGTGGGTCGAAAACAGCGAAGTTGGTGACTGGGAGGTGGTGATCGGTGAACGCATCCTGTCGCTGTTTGCATCGCGCGAGTATGCATTCATCGATCTTGAACAGCGGATGCGCATCGAACGCAATACCGATCTGGCCAAGTGGCTGCAGGCTTATGCCTGTACGCACGCACCGGGCTTGCATCGTGTCAGCGTCGACAACCTGAAGACCTGGTGTGGCAACTGTGGTCGCCTGCGCGACTTC
>DAOLKH010000299.1:0-3136 GCA_035331685.1 Pseudomonadales bacterium | reverse complement strand
GGCAAACCATTCGCGGTGCGGCGACGCCAGGCCGGGGGGCGCGAGCCGGCAGCCGAGCGGCCGCAGATTGCGGTCGGTGCGGAGCGGGATCTGGATTATCTGGATATTCCCGCTTTCCTGCGCCGGCAAGTGGACTGAGGGCCGGCAACGGGTAGGACCCGTGCGCCGCGCCACGCAAGGTGCGGTGTACGGCATCCGTCGACAAGGCAGGCCGACCCCGCAGATCGGATAACCATATGGGTGGGGTGCAACTGTGAAAATGCTGACGATGGAACATACGCTTCGCAATTCGATTCGCGCACGCGGTGTTGGTCTGCATACGGGTGAGGACATCCACCTCAATCTGCTTCCGGCACCGCCGGGCACCGGAATCGTGTTCCGGCGTGTCGATCTGAATCCCGTGGTCGAGTTGCCGGCGCGCGTGGACCATGTGTGCGAATCGCGGCTGTGCACGATGCTGCGCCGCGACGGAGTCCAGGTTGGCACCATAGAGCACCTGCTCGCGGCGTGTGCGGGCGTCGGCATCGACAACATGATCGTCGAGCTGTCGGCATCCGAGGTGCCGATCATGGACGGCAGTGCGGGGCCGTTGGTGTTCCTGCTGCAATCGGCCGGAATCGCCGAACAGCACCGGCCGCGCGAGTATGTCCGCGTGCTGCGCCCGATCGAGGTGAGCGATGGCGACAAGTTCGCCGCGCTGTATCCGTCGGATTCGTTCCGGGTCGAGTTCTCGATAGAGTTCGATCATCCGGTGCTGCGCCACAGCAAGGCGACGGCAAGCTTCGACAATGCGACGGCATCGTTCGTGAAGGACATCAGTCGCGCACGCACCTTCGGTTTCACCCACGAAGTCGAGTACCTGCGCTCGCACGGCCTGGCGCTCGGCGGCAGTACCGACAACGCGATCGTGGTCGACAGCGATCGCATCCTGAACGAAGACGGATTGCGTTACCAGGACGAGTTCGTGCGGCACAAGATCCTCGATGCGATCGGCGATCTGTACCTGCTCGGCCGGCGGCTGGTGGCGGAGTTCCGCGGCCATAAGTCGGGGCATGCAATGAACGTGGCCCTGCTGCGTGCGCTGCTTGCACGCCCCGATGCGTGGGAGCTGGTGGAAGAAGTCGGCGGCAGTTACCGTCGCATCCGTGCAGCAGCGGCCTGAACGACGCTTGCCTGAACCGCTGATCCGGTCGCAATCCAGAAACGCTCCGGGGTCGCCGGAGCGCTGCTTCACCATGCAGGCTCGCGCGGCAGTACGGTTGCCTCGGTTATAATCGCGCGCCGCTTCACGCCGGGAACCCGCCTTGACCATGGTCCGCTCGCTGATCCAGAAGATTTTTGGCACGAAAAACGCCCGCGAACTCAAGCGAATGCGCCGCATCGTGGCGCGTATCAACGCATTGGAAGCACAGACCAGCGCTCTCGATGACGACGGGCTGCGTGCGTCGACCGTGCGTTTGCGCGAACGCCTTGCCGGTGGTGAAACGCTGGACCAGTTGCTGCCGGAAGCGTTTGCCTGCGTGCGAGAGGCTGGCCGGCGCGTGCTCGGCATGCGGCATTTCGATGTGCAGATGATCGGCGGCATCACGCTGCACGAGGGGCGCATCGCCGAGATGCGTACCGGTGAAGGCAAGACGCTGGTCGCCACCCTGCCGGTCTATCTGAACGCCCTTGCCGGCAAGGGCGTTCACGTGGTGACCGTGAACGACTACCTCGCGCAGCGCGACGCGAACTGGATGGCGCCGATCTACCGCTTCCTCGGCATGTCGGTCGGCGTGATCCTCACCGGGCAGGATACGCAGAGCAAGCGCGACGCCTACGCTGCCGATATCACCTATGGCACCAACAACGAGTTCGGCTTCGACTATCTGCGCGACAACATGGTCTTCAGTCTCGAGGACCGCATGCAGCGCGAACCAAATTTCGCGATCGTCGACGAGGTCGACTCGATCCTTATCGACGAGGCGCGCACACCGCTGATCATCTCCGGTGCCAGCGAGGACAGTTCGCGGCTGTACAAGCACATCAATGCGCTGGTGCCGCGCATGCGCCGTGCTGCCGAAGAGGGTGCCGAAGGGCACTTCGTGATCGACGAGAAGACGCGCCAGGTCGAACTCACCGAGGATGGGCATCAGTTCATCGAGCAGTTGCTGATCGCCGAAGGTCTGTTGCCGGAAGGCGAGAGCCTCTATCACGCGATCAATCTCGCGCTGCTGCACCATGTGCATACGGCGTTGCGTGCCCATCACCTGTTCCAGCGCGATGTGGAGTACATCGTGCAGAACGGGCAGGTGGTGCTGATCGACGAACACACCGGGCGCACGATGCAGGGCAGGCGCCTGTCGGAAGGATTGCACCAGGCAATCGAGGCCAAGGAAGGCGTGCACATCCAGTCCGAAAGCCAGACGCTGGCGTCGACCACGTTCCAGAACTACTTCCGCCTGTACGCAAAGCTCGCCGGGATGACCGGTACCGCAGACACCGAAGCGTTCGAATTCCGCCAGATCTACGGACTCGACGTCGTCGTGATTCCGACCAACAAGCCATGCATCCGCCAGGATCTGAACGACCTCGTGTACCTGACCAAGGAGGAAAAGTTCGAGGCGGTGGTCGCCGACATCAAGTCGTATATCGACAAGAGCGCGCCGGTTCTGGTCGGCACGGCTTCGATCGGGACCTCGGAGGAGCTCTCGCAGTTCCTGCACCGGCAGAAGGTCCCGCACCAGGTGCTGAACGCGAAGTACCACGAGCGCGAGGCAGAGATCATCGCTCAGGCCGGGCGACCCGCAACGGTCACGATCGCAACCAACATGGCAGGTCGTGGTACCGACATCGTGCTGGGCGGCAATCTCGAGGCCGAGATCGCGCAGCTCGAGGACGCCACCGAGGCAAAGGTTGCGGCACTGCGTGCGGACTGGGAAGAGCGCCACCGCCGTGTGCTCGAGGCGGGCGGGCTGCACATCATCGGTACCGAACGGCACGAATCGCGCCGGATCGACAACCAGTTGCGCGGACGAGCGGGGCGCCAGGGGGATCCCGGTCTGTCGCGCTTCTATCTGTCGCTCGAAGACAATCTGATGCGCATCTTCGCGTCCGATCGCGTCAAGGGATTCATGCAGGCGCTCGGGATGCAGCG
>DAOLKH010000298.1:0-3157 GCA_035331685.1 Pseudomonadales bacterium | reverse complement strand
AATGCTGATGCTGCCGGTCGCACTCGCGGTCGCCCAGCGCGCCGGGCTCCACGATGTGCCGTACGTGATGGCGGTAATGATGGCCGCTTCGGCGAGCTTCGCGACGCCGATCGGCTACCAGTGCAACCTGATGGTCTACGGACCGGGCGGTTACCGCTTCTCGGATTTCCTGCGCATCGGCATTCCGATGAACTGTCTGGTGGCGGCGGTCACGATTGGGGCGATACCGCTGATCTGGCCCTTGCATGTGTGATGCTCCGGGTGCTGCCGGTGTGCGCCCATGGCATCGTGCATGCGCACGTTCACAATGGCGATTTCAGTTGCCCCTGACTACCCGTGTCGCACCGCGTGCTGCAAGCCATTCAGCGATACGTGTCGACTGTTCCCCGTGCAGCACGATCGCGTCGCCTTCCACCGCTCCTCCGGTGCCCAGCGCCTGCCGCATCTCGCGCACCAGTGCCTCGAGGGCATCGCCATCGAGATCGATGCCGCGCACCAGCGTCACGGTTTTTCCGCCGCGCCCCTTGCGCTCGTGTGTGATCACGATACGGCCAGTGAAGGGCGATCGTGTGGTGGCAGCGGCAGGCTCTGGCGCGGGGCCTGCCGGCAGCGTACCGCGCAATGTGGCCAGTGCTGCGAAGGCACTGGCGGGCGCAGGTTCGGCAGAATCCTGCCGTGGCGATTTCTTCCCCATCTGCTGCTCCTTCGTCGAGGTGGCGCCTCGTGGCATGGTGATTGCGGTGCCCTGTGTATGCGTTCAGGATACGCAGCTTCCTGCCAAAGTGTCCTGCCGATGCAAACTCGTGCCATAACGCTGCAAGCGTTCTTCCTGTATGTCGTCTGCGTGCTGACCTGGGGATCGACATGGATCGCCATCAAGTTCCAGCTGGGCGAGATCGACCCGATGGTCGCGGTGATCTACCGCTTCGCGATCGCTTCGGCGCTGCTGTTCGCCTGGTGTCTGCTGGCGCGCGCGCGGATTCGCCTCAGCCTGCGCGAGCACGCATTCATCGCGCTGCAGGGCGCATGTATGTTCGGCTTCAACGTCTGGCTGACCTACTCGTCCGAAGTCTACCTGACCGGTGGTGTGGTCGCGGTGGTGTTCGCGCTCACGGTGCTGATGAACTCCTTCAACGCCGCATTGTTCCTGCGCTGGCCGGTGGCGCCGATGGTGCTTGCCGGTGGTGTGCTGGGTCTGTGCGGAGTCGTGCTGCTGTTCTGGCCCGAAATCGAGCGGCTTGGATCTGCAGCAGGCGCCATGCATGGTCTGTTGCTGGCGCTGGCGGCAACGTATTGTGCATCGCTCGGCAATATCGCCGCCACGCGCAACGCCACCTTCGGCCTGCCGGTGATCTCGATCAACGCATGGGGCATGTTATACGGCACTGTGCTGCTGCTCGTGATCGGCGTGTTCAAGGGGGTGGAATTCGGGTTTCCGCAGCGAGCCTCATTCACGATCGCGCTGCTCTATCTGGCCGTGTTCGGTTCGGTCGTGGCCTTTGGCGCCTATGTGCGCCTGCTCGCGCTGATCGGACCGGACCGGGCTGGTTACACCTCGCTGATGATCCCGCTGGTTGCGCTGCTGATCTCGACGTTTTTTGAAGACTACCACTGGACCGCGGCAGCGGCGGGCGGGGTCGTGCTGATCGTCGCAGGCAATCTGCTCGCGATGCGGCGCAGTGCGGCGGGGGGATGATTGCACACTGGCGTCACGGACAATCGTGAAAGGAGGAGAAGCGATGGCACTGCCGACGTTTGCAGAGCTGAAGAACTGGGCCGAGAGCTATGTACGGCTGTGGAATGCGGGTGATCGTGACGCCTGGGCGCGCAACTGGCGTGCCGTTGCGCCGGGTGATTTCACGATGTTCGATCCGGTCGGTACTGCCCCGAAGCACGGCTTCGAGGAGTGCGCGCTCGCCTCGTTCGACCTGTTCCAGCCGCGGGTACGCTTTCGTATCCATCCGGGCAGTCTGCTGATCTGTGCCAACGAGGTCGCGTGGCTGCTGGAAAACCACTTCAGCGATCGTGGTGTGGATCGCTTCGAGTACAGCATCGAGACCTATCGTTTCGAGACCGATGGCTCGGTGCTGATCCGTACCTGGTACCGGGTGCCGCCGCATGCGGCGGCTGGTCTCGGTGATCTGTTCCGTACTTACCTGCCGGAGAATCCGCAGGGTCTGGTGTAAGCCGCGCGGCGGCTGCGGGCGGCGAGGGCGCGCAGTACCAGCTTGCGGACCTCGCCGTGCACGAGCACGCTGGACCCGAGGGCGGTGCAGACGAGCCAGTCGGCGAGCGTGAGCGGCACCGTGCCGAATGCCGCATTGCCCACCGGCAACTGCACGACCGCAACCTGCAACACAGCTGCCAGCACCACGCTGCCCCACAGCCATGCGTTGGTGAACAATCCGCGCAGTGCGCTCGCGATCGCGGAGCGTGTGTTGAAGCAGTTGAACAACTGGGCGAATACCAGCGTCGTGAAGCTCGCGGTGCGCGCGCTCTGCAGCGAGCGCCCTCCCTCGACGAGGCCGCCGGGCAGTTGCAGGTCGAGTGCGAACAACGCTGCGAGCGCCATCACGAGTCCGGTCTGCAGCACGCTTGACCACATCTGCGTATCGAGCACGCGCCGTGTGGGCGGGCGTGGAGCGCGGCGCATCACGTTTTCGCCTGGCGGGTCGATTCCCATCGCCAGCGCAGGTGCGGAGTCAGTGATCAGATTGATCCAGAGGATCTGTGTTGCCAGCAAGGGCAGCACCACGCTGCCGTCGCCGGCGTCGAGCCCTATTGCGGCCGCACCGACGATGCCGAGCACGACCGTCAGGATCTCGCCGATATTCGACGACAGCAGGTAGCGAAGGAACTTGCGGATATTGTCGAAGACGATCCGTCCTTCGCGCACCGCAACGATAATCGTCGTGAAGTTGTCGTCGGCGAGAATCATGCGTGCCGCTTCGCGCGCAACCTCGGTACCTCCTTGCCCCATCGCGACGCCGATATCGGCAGCCTTCAGGGCGGGGGCGTCGTTGACGCCGTCGCCGGTCATCGCGACGATGTGCCCACCCGCCTGCAGCGCGCCGACGATGCGCATCTTGTGTGCCGGGCTCACGCGCGCGTAGACCGAAGTCGTGCTGACCGCGGCGGCGAGGCCGGGTGCATCCAT
>DAOLKH010000297.1:0-3165 GCA_035331685.1 Pseudomonadales bacterium | reverse complement strand
GCAGGAACTGCTCCGCGTCGTCCATGATGAACGTACGCTGTATGTACAGCTTCAGGCCACGTGGCGCGTCGCGATTCCACAGATCGAACGGAGCGTGCGACGGAATGTACAGCAGCGAGTTGTATTCATAGCGGCCCTCGACGCGGTGATGGCTCCATGTGAGCGGGTCCTCGAAGTCGTGCGCGATATGCTTGTAGAACTCGCGATATTCCTCGTCGGTGATTTCGGTACGCGCGCGTGTCCACAACGCCTTCGCCTGGTTGACCGTCTCCCATTCGGGAGCGCCTGCTTCCTTGTCTTCCTTGCCATCCTCGTCCTCGCCATGGTGCTCCTTCTCCATGCGCACCGGCAGCGAAATATGGTCCGAATAACGCTTGACGATGCTGCGCACCTTCCACGCATCGAGGAATTCGCTCGCGTCTTCCTTCAGGTGCAGCACCACCGTGGTGCCACGGCGCTCGCACACCACGTCCTCGACCGTGAACTCGCTCTCGCCAGCCGACTCCCAGCGCACCCCGGCATCCGCGTCCAGTCCCGCCCGCCGGCTGAATACCTCGACGCGATCTGCAACCATGAAGGCGCTGTAGAAGCCCACCCCGAACTGACCGATCAGTTGCGAATCCCTGCGCTGGTCACCCGAGAGCTCCTGCACGAACTGCGCCGTGCCCGAGCGCGCAATCGTTCCCAGGTGGCTGATCGCCTCCTCGCGTGACATGCCGATACCGTTGTCGCTGATCGAAAGCGTGCACGCGTCCTTGTCGATCACGATGCGGATCTCGAGCTCCGTATCGTCTGCGAGCAGCTCCGGGTGTGCGAGTGACTCGAAGCGCAGCTTGTCGGCGGCATCGGATGCGTTCGAAATCAGCTCGCGCAGGAAGATTTCCCGCTTGCTGTACAGCGAATGGATCATCAGGTGCAAAAGCTGGCGTGCCTCGGTCTGGAAACCCATCGTCTCCCGGTGCGCTGCAGTCATGAGGTGTTCTCCCTGGTTATGGACGGCGATTCCGGACATATGGGGTCGGCGTCGTCCCTTTCAAGACTTCGTCTGTGGCCCTGCTGCTCGGAATGATCGTCCGACTGAAGATCGAACGAAGCGATATCGCGCGGCTCAGACGGGTGCTGCGGGATCGAACCAGCGCAGCAGCGCTTCGTTGCCGGCATCGGTGAAATCACGGCGATTGCCGGATACACGCCACGCGCGCGAGGAGTGCCGGGTGCTGTAGCTGTAGCAGGAATCCGGCTGCATCGGATACTGCGAGGCAGGTCCGGGTGACAACGCGTCTTCATCGAACCTGCGTGAAAGCGCGACCAGAAAGCCGCGCTGCAGCAGAAAAGAGTGCTCGAATGCGTCATCGTCGAGCGTCTCGCGCGCCCAGCTCGTAAAGCCGCCGAACACCTTCTGCCCCGCGTAGCGCTCGGGTGCGACGATCACACCGTGCTCCAGCGTCCACGAGAGCACGCGCTCGCCGTTACAGTCCAGCGTCGCGACGGTACGCCCCTCGACCACGTCCGGGATCGCCACATCGTAGCGCTGCACACGCACGGCACGCCGTGCATGCACCATCGCCAGCGCCGCCAGATCGTACAGATGCGTGCAGTGCGCGCGCGGATTCTGCCAACTGGAGAGCGTACGCAGCGGATCCGTCAGTGGCGCACCGATCAGCGCACGCAGCTCCTGCGTGGCTTCATGGCAGGTCGTCAACGGATAGCGCCTGGCTTCGGCGGAGATCTCCAGCACACGCTCGCCATCGTGCTCCAGCGTGACCGCAAACGCATGCGGATCATCCTCGACCGCAGCGCGTACGCACGAAGACGTATCACGCTGCAGCACGATCGCACGGCGATAACAACCGCAGCCGTAATGCGGATCAAAAATCGCATCCGGATAGCGGTTTTCCCGTGTGCTGTCGATCATCGCCGCGCTCCTGGCACCGGAGCACGGCGACTGCAATGAGGGCGGATCACCAGCCCGTGATCGACTTCAGCGCACTGCCGATATCGGCCAGGCTGCGCACGGTCTTGACACCGGCAGCTTCGAGTGCGGCGAATTTCTCATCCGCAGTACCCTTGCCGCCCGCGATGATCGCTCCCGCGTGACCCATCCGCTTGCCCTTGGGTGCCGTGACTCCGGCGATGTAGGACACCACCGGCTTGGTCACGTTGGCCTTGATGAAGGCTGCGGCTTCTTCCTCGGCAGAACCGCCGATCTCGCCGATCATCACGATCGCCTCGGTTGCCGGATCCTGCTGGAACATGCCGAGGATATCAATGAAGTTCGAGCCGGGAATCGGATCGCCACCGATACCGACACAGGTCGACTGACCCAGTCCCGTATCGGTGGTCTGCTTGACCGCTTCGTAGGTCAGCGTTCCGGAACGTGAAACGATGCCGACGCGCCCCGGCTTGTGGATATGGCCCGGCATGATGCCGATCTTGCACTCACCCGGCGTGATCACGCCCGGGCAGTTCGGTCCGATCAGGCGCACACCGAGCTCATCGCACTTGACCTTGACCTCGAGCATGTCGAGCGTCGGGATACCCTCGGTGATACATACGATCAGGCGGATGCCATTGTTTGCAGCCTCGAGAATCGAATCCTTGCAGAACGGTGCCGGAACGTAGATCACGGAAGCATCGGCGCCGGTGGCGGCCACCGCATCGGCCACGGTGTCGAACACCGGCAGTCCGAGGTGGGTCTGTCCGCCCTTGCCAGGCGTCACGCCGCCGACCATTTTCGTGCCGTATTCGATCGCCTGCTTCGAGTGCGACGTTCCCTGCGAGCCGGTGAAGCCCTGGCAGATGACCTTGGTGTCCTTGTTGACCAGAATGCTCATCGAATTACCCCTTCGCTGCCTTGACGACGGCCTGTGCAGCCTGGGTCAGGCTCGTTGCCGCAATGATGTTGAGTCCACTCTCGGCCAGCATCTTCGAGCCGAGATCCGCATTGTTGCCTTCGAGACGCACCACGACGGGCACCTTGACGCCCACCTCCGAAACGGCACCGATGATGCCCTCGGCGATCAGGTCGCAACGCACGATACCGCCAAAGATGTTGACCAGCACCGCGCGCACGCTGGCGTCGGAGAGGATGATCTTGAACGCTTCCGAAACCCGTTCCTTGGTCGCACCACCGCCGACGTCGAGGAAATTCGCCGGACGCCCGCC
>DAOLKH010000296.1:0-3179 GCA_035331685.1 Pseudomonadales bacterium | reverse complement strand
GCCGGCCAGCCCGGCGATCGAGTTCAGCAGGATGAACGCCGCAGCAATTCCGGATACCTGCCTGACTTCGGCCCAGCCCATCAGCAGCAGCAGGGGGCTGAGGAAAATGCCTCCGCCGACACCGGTGAGTCCCGACAGCAAGCCGAGCCCGGCTCCGGCAACAAGCACCAGCGCCAGGGGTGGAGCGCGCAGCGTATCGGCAGGCGGTTGACTGGCACGCTTCAGCGACATCAGTGCTGCGCAGATCAGCACGGCCCCGACCAGGGTCTTGTAGATGCCCGCGGGCGGCGTCAGTGTTCCGCCCAGCCATGCGAACGGCACCGAGCCCGCGGCGAGTGGCACGAAGATGCGCCAGGAAAACGCACCGATGCGATAGAACTTCCAGGTCGCGATCAGTGCAACGAGGATGTTCAGCGTGAGCGCCGTGGGTCGCATCACCGCCGGCGCGACACCGAACAGCGCCATTGCGGCCAGATAGCCGGAGGCGCCTGCGTGACCGACCGCGGCATACAGGATCGCGGCGATCAGAATCAGTGCGGCGAGCAACAGACTGTCGGTTTCGAACACGCTATCCCCGCGTCTTACATGCGCTCCGGCGTTTCGATGCCCAGAAGATCGAGCCCGGTGGCGAGCGTGCGCGCGGTCACATCGGCGAGGCGCAGTCGTGACGCACGCGTGGCAGCGTCGATATCGTCGCGCAGGATCGGGCAGCTTTCGTAGAACCGCATGAACAGTCCCGCCAGCTCGTACAGATAAGCACACAGCAGGTGTGGCGCCGCATCGTGGGTGACCGCATGCAGTGCCTCGGTGAACTGCAACAGCCGCAGCGCCAGCGCGCGTTCCTCGGGCACCGTGATGCGCACCGCAGCCGCAACGGAGCGTGGATCGATTCCCGCCTTGCGGAAGACACTGCGCACACGGGTGCAGGCGTACTGCAGGTACGGAGCCGTGTTGCCGTCAAAGCCCAGCATGTGTTCCCAGCTGAACACGTAGTCGCTGGTGCGGTTCTTCGAAAGATCGGCGTATTTCACTGCACCGATCCCGACCTGGCGTGCAACGGTGCCGCGTTCGGCATCCGTCAGGTCCGCGTTGCGTTCGGCGAGCAGTCGTGCCGCGCGATCGACCGCCTCGTCGAGCAGCTCGGCAAGCTTCACGGTGCCGCCCGAACGGGTCTTGAACGGTCGTCCGTCCTCGCCGAGCATCTTGCCGAACGGATGATGTTCGAGCGATACCGCAGCGGGGGCGAGGCCGGCCCGGCGCGCGATCGCGAACACCTGCTGCATGTGCAGCTTCTGGCGGTCGTCGATGAAGTACAGGATGCGGTCAGCGTGCAGCTCGTGTGCGCGATAGCGCGCTGCCGCGAGATCGGTGGTCGCGTACAGATAGCCTCCGTCGGCTTTCTGCACGATCACAGCCATCGGGCCGCCCTCGCGATCCCGCATCTCGTCGAGGTAGACCACGCGAGCGCCTTCGCTGAGCGCCAGCAGGCCGTGCGCGTCCAGTTCGGCGATGATCTGCGGCAGATCGTCGTTGTACGCGCTCTCGGCGCGAATGTCGGCGCGCGTCAGCGATACGTTGAGCCTGCGGTAGATCTCCTCGCTGTGCGCGATCGAGATATCGATGAAGCGCTGCCACAGCAGCCTGCAGTGCGCATCGCCGGACTGCAGGCGCACCACGTATTCGCGCGCCTTGTCTGCAAACACCGGGTCGCTGTCGAAGGCGAGCTTGGCGTCGCGATAGAACGCCTCGAGATCGGCCAGTGCGACTCCGTCGATGCTGCCGCCATCGGCTGCGATGCGTTCGAGGTGGGCGATCAGCATGCCGAACTGCGTGCCCCAGTCGCCGACGTGGTTCTGGCGGATTACGCGTTCACCGCAGAACTCGAGTGCACGCACCACTGCGTCACCGATGATCGTGCTGCGCAGGTGTCCGACGTGCATCTCCTTGGCGAGGTTCGGCGAGGAATAGTCCACCACCACGGTTTGTGGATCGGCCCGCACGGCGATGCCGAGCCGAGGATCGGCGGCAGCGGTCTCGATGTGCGTGGCGAGAAAATCGTCCGAGAGGTGGATGTTGATGAACCCTGGACCCGCAATCTCGAGCCGCTCGACCATCGCGCCGCCGTCGAATGCGGCGACGATGCGCGCCGCGAGTTCGCGCGGGTTGCTGCGCATGCGCTTCGCTGCCGCCATCGCGCCGTTGGCCTGATAGTCGCCGAACTCGGGGCGCGTACTCTGCGTGAGCAGAGCCTGACAGTCGGGCGGGATGCCGACGGCGCGCATCGCGGTCTCGACGGCGCTGTTGAGCTGGTCGCGCAGATTCATGGGGGCGGATCACCCGGAAGCAGGGAAAGCGCGCGATTGTAACGGCCGTGTCGCGGGCAGTCCAAACGTGGCCAGACAGGCGGCGAGGCGCGCGGCCACCGCTTCGCCCGAGGCGAGCGCACGCTGCTCGTCGAGGATCTGCGCAAGGATCGCGAGGTCGGTCAACGGGTTTGCGAGCACCACGCGGAATACGTCGATGGCCTGGCCCTGGTGCTGTGGCGCATGCAGCGTGGTGCGCGACACGAAGGATTTGCCCGCTGCACGCTGCAGGCGCTGGATGTCGCGCGTGACTGCGTTGAGTTCCTCGTTGATGCCGGCTGCGGTCTGCGCGTCGGCGCTGGCCAGAGCCTGTTGCAGCGGCTGCGGAACGTAGCGGTAGGTCAGAATGTTGAGTTCCGGCTCGCTGGTGAGTTGGAAATCGGCAGCGGCTCGCACCATTGCCGCGAAGCGCTGCGCGTTGTCGATGCCATTGTCGATCAGCAGCTCGTAACCACGGCGTCCGAGGATCGCGAGACCCGAGTGGACGAGCATCGCCATGCCGGGGCGCGATCCTTCCAGCGTCTTGCTGCCAAGATCGCGTGATCCCTCGCGAATCACGTAGCGTGCGTGATGTTCGATGACGCGTGCGGCGCCGGGGTCACGGAACAGCGTCATGCCGGCGCCCATCGGTACGTAGAGCTGCTTGTGCGCATCGAGGGTCACCGAGTCGGCGCGCTCGATGCCAGCGAGCAGGTGGCGCCAGCGCGAGGAAAACAGCGTTGGTCCACCCCATGCGGCATCGACATGGAAGTACGTGCCGATTCCGGCAGCGAGTTCGGCAAGCGGCGCCAGTGCATCCACGCTGCCGGTCTCGGT
>DAOLKH010000295.1:0-3183 GCA_035331685.1 Pseudomonadales bacterium | reverse complement strand
GTCTGAAGAAAGCCCAGAAACCTTCGCCTCCCGCCATCGGTTGATCGATGCGCACCGAACGCGCTGCACGCAGCTCCCGGTAGACATCGGCTGGAACGCCGCCGCGGTGGAGATCGGGACTGCTGAGATCGGCATACGGACACGAAGCCATGCGCTGCTCCTGCTGAATGTGGTCATGATGAATTCGCCTGAAGTCTCGGCCGCACCCGAATGGCTGTCAACACTCCATGACCACATGCCACATTACGATTCTGTGTGAATTCATTTTCAGGTCGAACGGAGATTACGATGACGCCGTCGACCCGATCCAGACCAACGGCCAGACCAACGGCCAGACCAACGGAGAGTCTCATGCGTTACCTGCACACGATGGTTCGAGTCAGCGATCTGGAGACAGGGCTCGCGTTCTGGCGCGACGCTCTGGGGCTGGTGGAAACCCGTCGCCACGAGAATGCCGCCGGGCGTTTCACGCTCGTGTATCTTGCTGCCCCGCTGGATCAGGCCAACGCCGTCGGCGCGCACTCACCCGAACTGGAATTGACGTGGAACTGGGATCGCGAGGTCTACACCGGTGGCAGGAACTTCGGTCACCTGGCCTACGAGGTCGACGACATCTACGCAACCTGCGAGCGCCTGCACACAGCCGGTGTGACGATCAATCGCCCTCCTCGCGACGGACGCATGGCCTTCGTGCGCTCACCGGACGGGATCTCGGTGGAACTCCTGCAGCGCGGTACACCGCTGGCGCCACGCGAACCGTGGCTATCGATGCCGAACAGCGGAAGCTGGTGAGACTGCCGCGCTGCAGGGGCAATCGCAAAACACCGCGAGGCGTGCGACTAAAGCAGTGCGCGCAAGGCCAGGAAGATCACGAGCGACAGGATCGCCCCTGCGGGTAGTGTGACCAGCCAGCTCACCAGGATACCGCCGATCACGCGCAGGTTCAGCGCACCGATACCGCGCGCCAGGCCAACGCCGAGCACTGCACCAACCAGTGTGTGCGTGGTCGATACCGGCAGCCCCATTCCGGAGGCAATCACGACTGTGGAAGCTGCACCGAGCTCTGCCGCAAAACCCCGACTCGGGGTCAGTTCGGTGATCTTCTCGCCGATCGTCGCAATCACGCGATAGCCGAAAGTCGACAGCCCCGCGACGATCCCGACAGCGCCAAACAGCAGGATCCATGACGGCGAGGACGTGTCGTCGCGGACCACGCCGCCATCGTTTATCACCGAGACGATCGCAGCCAACGGGCCTACCGCGTTCGCAACGTCGTTCGAGCCGTGCGCAAAGGCCATCGAACACGCAGTGAATATCATCAGCACGCCGAACACGCGCTCGACGTTTGCGAAGCGGAACCGACCACGCTTCTCGAGCTCGACGTCGACCTTGATGCGAGCGAGCAGCACAATGCCAAGCAGCATCACCAGCAGACCGATTGCGAACGACAGCAGCAGCGACTGCCCCAGTGACAGATCAAGCCCGATATGGCTCAGGCCCTTGGTCAGGGTGACCATCGAAAGCATCGCACCGACGTAGAACATATAAAAAGGAACGAAACGCTTGGCCTGCCGGAACGGGTCGTCACGCCCGAGAATCAGCTTCTGCACGCTGGTGAACAGCAGATACGAAATGACACCGGCGAACACGGGTGACACCACCCAGCTCGACATGATCGACAGCACCTTGCCCCAGTTCACAGCATCGACCGACACCCCGACCGACGCGAAGCCGGCGATCGCACCGACGATCGAATGCGTGGTCGACACCGGCCAGCCCTGCGCAGTCGCCACCAGCAGCCAGATCCCTGCAGCCAGCAACGCCGAAATCATGCCGAGCACCAACAGGTCGGGATGTTGCGCAAAGATGTTGGCATCGACGATATCGCTGCGGATCGTGGCAGTGACCTCGCCGCCGGCAAGCCAGGCGCCGCAGAACTCGAACACCGCAGCGATCAGGATCGCCTGACGGATCGTGAGTGCACGGCTGCCGACCGAGGTCCCCATCGCATTGGCGACATCGTTGGCCCCGACTCCCCAGGCCATGAAAAAACCGAACGCGCAACCGAGGATGAGCAGCAATTGCGCGTGCTCCACCAGCATCTCCATGGTCAGTTCGCTCCCCGTCAACCGGCGATGAGTTGTTCCAGGCGACCACCGACCCGCTGTGCGACGTCGGCGACTTCACCGATCCAGGCGATGATGTCGTAAAGGAAAATCACGTTGACCGGTGGCAACTCCAACTCGAGTGCAAACAGTTCTGCCCGTGCGAGCACTTCAAGCCGGTCGGTCTCTTCTTCCAGCACCTCGATCTCGCTGACCATCTCATGCACGATGGCGGTCTCACGACCACCAAAACCGGTTTCGAGCAGCTCGTCGAGTTCCTCGATCGCGTTCAATGCCTGCGCAGAAGTGGAAACCGCAGCGATCACGAACTCACGCATGCGACCCGCCATCTGCGGCGGCACCACCATGCGCCGTCCGAGCATCAGTCCGGCGATATCGCGTACGCGGTTTGCGATCTTGTCCTGCATCCGCAGCAGTTCCAGCACGTCGGAACGATTCACTGGAATCAGCAGCCCGCTGCGCATGCTGCCGCGGATTTCCTTCTTGACCTGGTCAGCCTCTCGCTCGAGCCGCTGGATACGGGCCTGGATGGACTGTGCGCGCTCCCAGTCTCCAGCCAGCGTGGCGTCGAAGAAAGGCAGCAGTTCGCTGGCGCACTCCTGGGCCTTTTCCATGTGCCGTTGCAGAGCCGACAGTGGGGATCGACTGAACAATCTGCCGAGGGGGTTGGAGATCATGCACGGCTCCGTGCTCGGAAAAGTGCGCGGAGGTTACACTGCGCGCTACACTGCGGCAACGGCCGACGCTCCTGGGAGGATGGTCAAAATGCTCTATTGGCACTGGCTGGTGCTGGGGATGGTGCTGACGGCGATCGAGATATTCCTGCCGACCTTTACTGCACTGTGGTTCGGTGCGGGAGCGATCCTGGTTGGCGTCCTGCTGCTTCTGATCCCCTCGCTGAGTCTCGCCTGGCAGATCGGAATCTGGTCGGTAGCATCGGCAGCGGCCACCTGGGCCTGGTTCCGTTTCTTTCGCCGGGTGACGCCGGATCGTACGAAGGCCGGATTGGGCCGTGAGGCACTGCTCGGTGAAACCGCACTCGTGGTTCATGCCCCGG
>DAOLKH010000294.1:0-3191 GCA_035331685.1 Pseudomonadales bacterium | reverse complement strand
CCGCAGTCGTTGGCGATGTGCGTCGAGGATGCCCGGCAACCCGCTGCGAATCTCGCCCACGACAGTGTCGATACGCACCAGCCGCAGTTCGAGTTGCGCCGCGAGCGTTGCACCCTCCCGCGTGCGCATGGCGACCAGATCGCCGAGCGTCTCGTCGAGCAGGCCGAGTACCCCGCGTACGACCTCGTCCTCGTCGGGCTGCTGTTCCGCGATCACGCCCGGCCAGCGCAACACATCGAGAGCATTCGGCGTGGCCAGTGGTCCCATCAGCGTACCGACGTGGGCTGAAGCCTCGTGCAGGCGGCGCACGAAGCCCTCGTCGATCGCCAGGACCCCCGGTGTGGTGCGCCCTGTGTGCAGCCGCAGGTTGCAGTCGACCTTGCCGCGCCCGATACGTTCGCGCAGCAGCTCACGTGAGGGCATCTCGATGTGGCGTGCCGATTCGGGAAGCCGTACCTGTACTTCGAGATAGCGATGATTGACCGAGCGGACTTCCCACGACAGCGAACCCCATGGAAAAACCCTCTCGCGTCGCGCGAACGCCGTCATGCTCTGGATTGCTGGCAAGCTTCGTCTCCGATGGTCTCACCGCATTGTAATCGTGCCACCCGCATAAATCATGCGCCGGGCGGCGTGTGTATAATCGCGCGCCCCGCCCTGCAGCATCCCGGAGTACCGATCATGGAGCGACCCAGTGGACGTCGTCCCGACCAGCTTCGCCAGGTTCGCTTCACGCGCGCGTTCACGCGCCATGCAGAGGGCTCGGTGCTGGTCGAGTACGGCGACACGCGGGTGATCTGTACTGCCAGTGTCGAGCGGGGCGTGCCGCGTTTCATGCGCGGCGAAGGTCGCGGCTGGCTGACTGCAGAGTACGGCATGCTGCCGCGAGCCACCAACACCCGCACCGAGCGCGAGTCGGCCCGTGGCAGGCAGGGCGGGCGCACCGTCGAGATCCAGCGCCTGATCGGCCGCTCGCTGCGTTCCGCGCTCGATCTTGCGAAGCTGGGCGAGAACACGATCATCGTCGATTGCGATGTGATCCAGGCCGACGGTGGTACGCGCACCGCCGCGATCACCGGCGCCTGCGTGGCGTTGGTGGACGCGCTGACGGTCGGGCGGCGCAAGCGCATGATCGCGGAGGATCCGCTGCGGCACCTGGTGGCTTCGGTATCGGTGGGCATCTGCGGTGGACGTGCGGTACTCGATCTCGACTACGCAGAGGACTCGAACGCGGAAACCGACATGAACGTGATCATGACCGAGCACGGTGACTTCGTCGAAGTGCAGGGCACGGCCGAGGGACGCCCGTTTCGAGGTGACGAACTGCAGCAGATGCTCGAACTGGCGTCCCGGGGAACCGAAAATCTGGTACGCGTGCAGAAGATGGCGCTGAGCACGCCGTTACCCGGGAAATAGGCCGACCGACTTTCTGGTTCGGGATACGTAGTCCGCGGCGGTGAAAATGGAACTACAGCCGCTCTGACTCGATGTCGTAGTCCATGACCAGCGGCGCGTGGCTGGAGAATTCCTGCCCCTTGTAGATCGCGCCATACTCGATCATTGAGCGCAGCCCCGACGAGACGATCTGCATGTCGACCCTCCAGCCGTCCCCGCCATCGCGTCCGGCGGGCCACCACGAGAACTCGTCCTCGTCCTGGTTCACCAGACGGAATGCATCGCAGTACCCGAGCTCGTCGTGGAGCGTATCGAGCCACTGCCGCTCGGCCTCGAGGAAGCCCGCCGTAGCGCTGTGACGTGAGGCCTCCTGGACGTCGCGTGCGGCATGCGCCACGTTCCAGTTGCCGCACAGGATGTACTGGCGACGTTTCTTGCGCACCTTGTCGAGCTGGATGCGCAGTTGTTCAAAGAAGCGCGATTTGTGCGCAAGTGATCCCGGATCATCCAGGCTGGCAGCCGGGGCCAGCAGGCTGACGATGCTGATGTTTTCGAAATCGGCCTGCATGTAGCGGCCTTCGCCGTCGGCCTCACCGAGTCCGAGTCCGGTCATGATGGCTTTCGGCATCTTGCGACAGTAGATCGCCACGCCGTTTGTCGTCGCATCGATGGCGTCGAAAAAGTACGCGAAATAACCGCCCGGATTGTAAACAGCGCTCCCGAGTGCGGATTCCGCAGCACGCAGATCCTGAACGCAGATCACGTCGGCGTCCTGTTCGAGAGCCCAGTCGTAGAAGCCACGCGAGGCGGCTTCGCGAATGCCGTCGGCGCAGAAACTGATGACGCGCATGGCCATTTCCATCCCCTAAACTTGGATATCATACATGATGCCGTTCGCCGAGGTGCGCTGGGTCGCGATGCCTGGTGTTCGCACACACCCTCGTCGCATGTCCCTTGCCGGGAGAGCCGCACTGTTATAATCGCTCCGCGCTTCATCGACCGGGAACTCGCGTGGAACATACGTCAATCAGCGATCATCGCCGCGATTTCATCGCTCTTGCCTTGCGCTGCAGAGCACTGCGTTTTGGTGATTTCACGCTGAAGTCGGGACGGCGCAGCCCCTATTTCTTCAATGCAGGCGAGTTCTCGGGTGGCGCGGCACTGGCCGCTCTCGGGCGTTGTTACGCAGCCGCAATCGCGGCCTCAGGTGTCGAGTTCGACATGCTGTTCGGGCCTGCCTACAAGGGAATTCCGCTGGCCGTTGCGACGGCAGTGGCGATCGCCAACGACACTGGCCGTGACGTGCCGTGCGCATTCAACCGCAAGGAAGCCAAGACCCACGGCGAGGGAGGGGCCTTGATCGGAGCGCCGATCGCCGGTCGCGTATTGATCATCGATGACGTCATTACTGCGGGTACCGCAGTGCGTGCGGTGGCGGAATCGATCGGTGCAGCCGGGGCACGGATCGCGGGTGTGGTGCTCGGCCTCGACCGGGCAGAGCGGGGACGCGGTACCGGTTCGGCCGTGTCCGAGCTGGCGCGTGAGTTGGGAGCGCCGGTGTTCAGCATTGCACGACTGGATGACATCGTGGCTTATCTCGAGGACTCTCCCGCCTTGAGTGAATACCTGCCGGCGATGCACGCCTACCGGCTCGAATGGGGGGCGTCGTCTGCCTGAGGGTGCTGCCCCCCCTGTTCGTGCGTCGGTGTTGAATCCCGACTAGACTTCGATCCAGGTATCTTCCCCTTCTTGAGGCCCGCATGAAAGTCGTTCTGCACGCCAGCCCATCCGGGCGC
>DAOLKH010000293.1:0-3194 GCA_035331685.1 Pseudomonadales bacterium | reverse complement strand
GTAATACCGTGAAAAGGCGCACAGAATACCGCAGGCGGTCGCGCCGCCGCCAGCAAGTGCGAGGCTTCTGTAGGCTTCAGCGCACGCGCCGCCCGCGCAGCAGCGTGATGCAGAGCAATCCCAGCAACAGCACCAGCGGCAGCGAGCCGTAGCGGGCGAATGGCGTGAGGCCGCGCGTGGGCTGCACGCTGCCACGCACGACCTCACGCGTGAACTGCGCACCGTGGACGGTGATTCTCCCGCGCGCGTCGATCAGCGCCGAGACGCCGTCGTTGGTGGCACGGATCAGTGGTCGCCCGGTCTCGAGCGCACGCACGCGCGCGATCTGCAGGTGCTGCAGCGGCCCGATCGACGCGCCGAACCAGGTGTCGTTGCTGACCGTGAGCAGCAGCGCTGCCTCGCGCGCACCGGCGGCGACCTGGTCCGCGTAGGCGATTTCGTAGCACACCGACGGCGCGATCGGCACGCCGTGCGCGCGCAGTGGAGCCTGCGCGCGTGGCCCCGCGGAGAAGTTCGACATCGGCAGGTCGAAAAACGCGATCAGCCCGCGCAGCCAGCGCTCGAGCGGCACGTACTCGCCGAACGGAACCATCCGGCGCTTGTGATACAGACCGCTGCCTTCACCGAGCACCGCGACGCTGTTGTAGGCGTCGAAGCCACGCCGACGCTCGTGGTTCGTGTCGCGGGTCGGCACACCGAACAGCAGTGCGCTGCCCGCCGCGTGCGCGTGCGCGGCGATCGGTGCCAACCGGTCGACGACGAGATCGAGGTACGCGGGTACTGCCGACTCCGGCCACACCACCAGCGCCGTGCCCCACAGCGGCTCGCTGAGTCCGCTGTAGGTGTCGAGGATCTCTTCAAGCCGCCCCGGCACCCATTTCAGGTTCTGCTCCACATTGCCCTGCACCAGTGCAACGCCGAGCGCATCGCCGTCGGCCCGGGTCCACTCGATCCGCTCGAGCAGCGGTGCACCCAGCCACAGCGCAGCCGCCAGCGCGAGCGCCAGCGGTCCGCGCCGGTTGCGGCGCAGCGTGAGATGGAGCGCTGCACCGCTGAACGCCATGATGAATCCGGTGCCAAGGGCGCCAACCACCGGCAACCAGCCCGCGAGCGGACCGTCGACCTGGCCGTAGCCGAGGTAGAGCCACGGAAAGCCGGTCAGGAACCAGCCTCGCCACCACTCGCCAAGGGTCCATGCGAGCGCGAAACCCGGCGCGATGCCACCGGGACGATCGCGCAGCCAGCGTGCCCAGACCCAGAACGTGAACGCGGGAAACAGGGCAAGGCCCATGCAGAATGTGGCGGTCAATCCTGCCGCGAGCGGCACCGGCGCCGCACCGTAGACATGGATGCTGACGTAGACCCACGAGGCGCCTGCGCCAAACATGCCGGTTCCGAAGAACCAGGCGCGGCACGCCGCGGCGGCGGGGGCGAGATCGGCAAGCAGTGCAAGCAGCGCGAGCGGTACGAGCACCGCGAGCGGCCAGCAGTCGAACGGTGCCAGCGCAAGCGGCAGCAGTGCGCCGGCGCCAAGCGCGGCCAGATGCCCGACCAGCCCCGGCCGCGCGAGTGCGCCCGGACGGCTCATCGCCCGGCGTTGCCCGGCTGCAGGTTCAGGCGCAGCAGGTGGATCTGGCGGCTGTCGGCGTTCAGCACCTTGAACTGGAAACCTCCGACTTCGGCGATCTCGTTGCGTCGCGGCAGGTGTCCGAAGGTGCGCATCACGATGCCACCGATGGTGTCGAACTCCTCTTCGCTGAGGCTTGTGTTGAAATACTCGTTGAAATCCTCGATCGGCGTCAGTGCCTTGATCAGGTAGTCGTTCTCGGACAGCTTCTTGATGAAGCTGTCCTGCTGGCGATCGTGCTCGTCCTCGATGTCACCGACGATCTGCTCCAGCACGTCCTCGATGGTCACCAGTCCGGCCACACCACCGTACTCGTCGATCACCACCGCGATGTGGTTGCGCTGCTGGCGGAATTCGCGCAGCAGCACGTTCAGGCGCTTGCTTTCCGGGATGAATGTCGGCGGGCGCAGCAGTTGCGCGATGTCGATGCTGCCCGGGCCGTGCGCGAACAGCTGCGTCAGCATGTCCTTGGCCATCACGATGCCGAGCACGTCGTCGCTGCTCTCGCCGATCACCGGGTAGCGCGAGTGCCCCGAATCGATCACGCGACGCACGATCTCGTCCGGCGCATCGTCTGCGTGCAGGCACACCATCTGCGGGCGCGGCACCATCACGTCGCGCACCTGCATGTGCGCGACCTCGAGCGCGCCCTGCATGATGTCGTGGGTCTCGGAGTCGATCACATCGTTTTCTGCAGCGACTTCGAGGATATCGATCAGATCCTTGCGCGTGCGCGGATCGGCAGAGAATACCTGCGTCAGTTTCGCGAGCCAGGAGCGTTCGTCCTGGTCTTCGTCGTCGTGCTCATCGGACATGGTCGGTCGGCCCGTTCTTCTTCACATTCGGTAGGGATCAGGAAATTTCAGCGTGGCGAGGATGCGCGTCTCCAGCGCCTCCATGCGTGCGGCCTCGCGTGCGCGCTCGTGGTCGTGGCCCAGCAGGTGCAGCGTCGCGTGCACCAGCATGTGCGCCCAGTGCGCGCGCGCCGGCTTGTGCTGTTCCGCCGCCTCGCGCGCCACCACCGGTGCGCACACCACGATGTCGCCGAGCAGCGGCACGTCGACCGCTGGCGGCAATTCAGCCGGAAAGCTCAGCACGTTGGTTGTGCAGTCGCGACTCCGGTAGCGTGCGTTCAGATCGCGCATCTCGGCCTCGTCGACGATGCGCACGCAGATCTCGGCGTCGGTATGGTCGCTGTCGAGTGCGGCGCGCACCCACGTCCGGATGCTGCGTGCGGCCGGAATTGCAGCCGCGCTCGATGCACAATCCACGCTGATATGCCCCGGCTGCCTCACGGCAGGGTCGGCCCGCGCTTCGGCGTGACCGGCGCGCGGGTTTCCCGATTGTCGAAGCTCTCGTAGGCCTCGACGATGCGTTGCACCAGCGGGTGACGCACGACGTCGCGTGGCGTGAACCAGTTGAAGCCGATGCCGTCGATACCGTCGAGGAACTGCACGACCTGCGCGAGGCCCGAGGGCGTGCCGCGTGGCAGATCGACCTGGGTGATGTCACCGGTGATCACCGCCTTCGAGCCGAAGCCGATGCGCGTCAGGAACATCTTCATCTG
>DAOLKH010000292.1:0-3196 GCA_035331685.1 Pseudomonadales bacterium | reverse complement strand
ATCGTCGCTCTGCAGTGTGGGGGCGCCGGTGCTCGACGGTTCGCGGCGTTTCGAACGTGTTTCGCCGCGCAGCGCGAAGTCGACCCAGCCGTCGAATGCAGACGCGAACGCCGGTTCCCACGCCACGCCGAGCGAGCCGCTGAGCTCCGGCACGCCGGTGTCGTCGGTAGTGAAGTTTTCGTAGCGGTTTTCACGCTCCATCCACGTGAGGCTGAGGTAGGGCTTCCAGCGCTGACTGCCCTCGGCGCGCGCCGCGTAGAACTCGAGCCCCTGTGCGGAGGACTTGCCGATGTTCATGTAGAGCTTGTCGGCGCTGCTGATGCAGGGGTCGGCGGGACGACAGAATACGTGCTCGATATAGTCATCGGACTCGTTGCGAAACACGCCGGCATCGAATATCCAGCCCTGCGCGCGCAGGCGCACGCCCGTTTCCCAAGACAGCGCGGTTTCCGGTTTCAGATCGGGGTTCGGATTCACGTAACGCGACGCCGCGTAGGCGCCGATCGCAAACTGCAGCAGCGACGGGTAGACGTAACCCTGCGAGACGTTGGCGCGCAGGACCAGGTCATCGCCGAGCTCGTGGCTCAGGCCGAGGTTCGCGATGGTGTGGGTGTCCTTGTTCCTGCCCGGCGAGAGTCCGGCGCGGTTGCTCGCCTCGAGCCGGCCTTCCACGCGGTACTGGCGAGCTCCGAGCGTGAGAGTGGTGCGCTCGCCGACGTGCCATTCGTCCTGCACGAACAGCGCAATCGTTTCGATCGCGGCCTTGTCGCGGATGTCCTCGGGGCGAGCGGGGATGCCGTTGCTGATGCTGTCGACGTGGCGGTCCTGTGTGACACGCTCCTCGCTGTACTCGACGCCGCTGACGATGTAGTGATCCTGCGCCGGGATCCAGTCGAGCTGCACGACGGCGTCGTCCATCACCAGTTCGGCGTCGCTCAGTACGGTGCGGTCGGTGGCGATCCTGACCGGAGGCCGGCCGGGTCGGCCCGGTACGGTGACGAGCGTGCTGCTGAAGGTATCGAAGCGCCGCTGGTTCCAGGCTCGGTTCAAGTTCACTTTCAAGAGCGGCAGGAAGCTGGCGACGTCAGTCCATTGGTAGTTCAGCGCCAGCTTTTCGCGGTCGCGCTGCGGTATCTTCACGCGAAAATCGGTAAGCGGAGGCGCTGTGCGCACGATTTCCTCGATGAACAGATCGGTGGCCGATTCGTAGCGATCGTAGAGCGCCTCGACGCGATGGGCACCGAAGTCGCGCCCGGCCCACGCGTACACGCTGCGGTTCTCGAAGGCCGAGTTGTCGACCTTGCCGTCCGGGGTGTCGCGTTTGCCGTGGTCGCTGTCGGAGGCAGCCAACCGGTAACCGAGGCCATCGAGATCGCCGAAGGCACTCGCGAAACTCTCCTTTCCGTTCGTGGCCGAGTCCCAGCCGGCGCTTGCCTCGAACTGCAGTGGTTCGGTGCCGCCCTTGCGCGTGATGAAGTTCACCACGCCGCTCAGCGCGCGTGGTCCGTACAGCACCGATCCAGAGCCGCGCACCACCTCGATGCGCTCGACCAGCAGCGGATTCAGGCTGAGCGGGGTGCCGTACTCCCAGTGATCGGTGATCTCCTGTCCGTCGAGCAGGATCGCCGTGCGTCGCGAGTCCTCGCCACGGATGCGCACCCGCTTCAGGCCGGGTTGTCCCGAGTCGACGACCTGCAGCCCGGGCAGGCCGCGCATGGCGTCTGCCAGATTGTGGGCCGTGTTGCGCCGCAACTGCTCGTGGTCGATCACGCTGACCGTTTCGCTCGCCTCCATGACGATGCGCGGTGCGCGCCGGGCGGTGACGATGACTTCCTCGAACAGCGGCCTGGCCGCTTCGTCGGCGAAGAGTGGTACGGACCAGCCCGCGGCTGCCGCCAGAGTGCAGGTGCCGATCGCTGTGGGCAGTGTGTGTTTCAGGTATCGCATTGCAGGGTTTTCTCGAGCCGGGGGACGAGCTTCGCCGGGTCAGGATCGGAGTCGGCCTGCGAATCCGCAAGGACGCGTGCAGCAGCGGCGTAATCCGGACAGGCGAGCGCGTCGGCAGTTCCCGGGGTGTTGTGGATCGCGGCACACAAGAGCAGTGACTCGCGCCAGTGCGTCATATCGGCCTCCGATACAGCGCGTGACGAGGATATCTGCAGCAGTTCCTGCCGCAGGCGCTCGCAATCGACGTGCCAGTGGCGTTCACGCTGTACGGACGTCACGGGCGGACGCTCGTTGACGGCGTCATCGCCACTTCCTGCCGCACGCACCGGCGCGCTGAACCCAGGCGAGAGGGTGAAGCAGACGACGGCGCAGAAGGCGATGAGCAGGGAGTGGGGCAAGACGCTGCTTCCGGGGGTATCGATTTCCGCCGCACATGATCCCTTGTCCGGGCGCGGTGATCCAGCTTTCGGAGCCCGGACAATGACCCGAAACAGTCCCTTGCGGCCGCGCGCCCGCAATGCCTGGAACCGATGGATGGAAATTTGACATAGGCCACTGCTGGGAGAATGCCCGATGGATTTATCATGCGCGGGTTCCGGAATCGGCCACGGCAGTGCAATGGGTGTGACAGACGTCCACGGCGGGAGGTGCCAGCGATGATGAGCGCGTTGTGTCGCGTGTTGAGCCGTTCGCTGGGCGTGGTTCTGGCGGTCACCATGCTGTGCTCCTGCGCGGTGGCCGCACCACCGGCCTGGCGTCTCGAAGCGCTTGAGCTGGATACCGTTCGCGAGCTCTTCCCACAGGCCGAACGGCTCGGTGACACGCTGGATGTGGTGCGTGCGCGTGCGGTCTATGCCGGCGACACCCTGCAGGGCTGGGTGTTTCTGAGCGATGAGATTTTCCCGATGCCCGCGTACTCGGGCAAACCAATCTCGGTGCTGGTCGGGCTGCGTCCGGATGCGACGATTGCAGGTGCAAAAATCGTCGCCCACGAAGAGCCGATCCTGGTGATCGGCGTCAAGGATGCCGATCTGCAGCATTTCCTCTCCCAGTACGTCGGACTGGCAGCGAAGACGCAGGTGCGCGTGGGCGCCGAAGACGGCGGTGGCTACCGTGGGCTGGATGCGATCAGCGGTGCGACGATCACCGCGATGGTGCTGAACCAGAGTCTGATGCGCTCGGCGCAGGTCGTGGCCGCTGCGCTCGGTCTGCCGCGAGCGGTGCACGCTGCATCAGCGCAGGAACAGGC
>DAOLKH010000291.1:0-3202 GCA_035331685.1 Pseudomonadales bacterium | reverse complement strand
GCCGGTCAGGGCCATCAGCAACATCATCGCGCGCTGGAACAGGTCGCTGTGGTAGTGCTTGCAGGCGCCCCACGACGCAAAGATCATCGAGCGGCGTGCAGCCGCCATCTGGCGTGCGAAGGTGCGGATCGTGTCGGGATGCAGGCCGGTGATCGCGGCCGCCTGCTCGGGACGGTATTCGGCATCGAGCTGCCTGCGCAGCTTGTCGAACACGGTCTCGACCTCGACCATGGAGCCGTCGGCAAGCCTGACCTCGAAACGCCCGGACAGCGCCGGGCGGATGTTCCCGAGCGCGAGGCTGCGCCCCTCGTCGCCGTCGCCCTCGCAACCCGGTGCGACGACGATCGCATTCTTCGCCTCGTCCCACAGATACAGTGCGTTGTCGGCACCACCGCGTTCCACATCCGACTGGCGCAGGAACAGCTCGCTGTCGGTGCGTACCAGGAACGGCAGGTCACTCTGTTCGAGCACGTACTCGGGCTTGAACAGCTTTTCCTCGATCATCACCTGCGCACACGCGAGCCCGAGCGCAGCGTCGGTCTCGGGTTTCACGTTGAGCCAGAGGTCGGCGTGGATCGCGCTCGGGCTGTAGTCGGGTGCGATCACGACCAGCCGCGCACCACGGTAGCGTGCCTCGTGCATGAAGTGCACGTCCGGAATGCGCGTGTACGCCG
This sequence comes from Pseudomonadales bacterium, assembly GCA_035331685.1. Taxonomy (GTDB): domain Bacteria; phylum Pseudomonadota; class Gammaproteobacteria; order Pseudomonadales; family UBA5518; genus UBA5518. The sequence continues at coordinate 2,528 of DAOLKH010000291.1, read as the reverse complement.
GGTTGCCCACCCAGACGACGATGTAGTCCGACAGGAACCAGTCGTCCGACGTGCCCTCGCTGTTGAACAGGCCCCAGGTCTGCACCGCTCCCATCGGCATGTCGCTGACTCCTGCCCAGGAGTCGATGCGCGTCGCCTGCAGGGATTGCGCAAAGCGCATGTCACCAGCAGAGTCCGGGCCGTAACCGGCGTTGGTCGTGCCGTCGTCGAACACCACCGATTCGGTGCCCTGCTCGATCGCCGCATCGATCACGCGATCGGCGATGTCGCTGAGCGCCTCGTCCCACGAGACGCGCTTCCACTTGCCCTCGCCGCGCTCGCCCACACGCTTCAACGGGTGGGTGACGCGCGATTCGGCGAGCTGCAGGTGCGTGTAGCAGGCACCCTTCTGGCAGCCACGCGGATTGAAGTCGGGCACGTCGGGCCGGTGCGGTTCGTATACCGCTGCCTGCTCCTCGCGCCACGCGATGCCGTCCTTCACGTACACGTCCCACGAGCAGGCCGAGATGCAGTTCGCCCGCGTGTGCGTGCCCTTGGCGACCTTGTCCCAGGTCCATTTTTCGCGCCAGATGTCCGAGAAGTCGTTGTAGCGCACACGCTGCGCTGCCACCGACGGCGCCGGGTGGAACGGTGGCTTCTGCGGCGTTCGCGGGCGCAGGTTGTGCAGGACCAGGCCACCGGCGGCAGCCACGGCCGCCGAGCCGATGATGAAACGACGACGCGAGATGGGCATGGTGCGACTCTCCTCCCGACAGACCGTTCCGGATTCCGTTATGAGACCTCAGGCCTCGACCCACTTGATCGTTTGCGGATCACGATCGAAACCGCCGAACATGTCCTGCCAGCGGTAGGCGATCAGCAGGTCCATCAGCTCCGATCGCTCGCCGCGCGCGGCCTTCGCGCGCTCCTCGGCCAATGTCTGCAGCGCATCGAGCACGCGTTCGCCGAACAGCGACACCAGATACTCATTCGGAATGCGCGGCTTGCCGGTATCGATGCGTCCTTCGGCGTCGAAACTCGCCGGTGCGCTCGGCGGCACGTAGAAGACGTTCGGTTCGGTGCCGAATTCCGGATGCAGCGGCAGCGCGACCTTCCACTTCTCGACCAGCTTCCAGATGGGTGCATTCTCGTCGTCGCGGTAGCCGACGAAACGCACGCGTCCGGGGCACTGACGCGCACACGCCGGCGCAACCCCCTGCTCGAGGCGTGGAAAGCAGAAAATGCACTTTTGCGACACCTTCGTCGCGTGATTGAAGTAGATCTTCTTGTACGGGCAGGCCTCCATGCAGTGACGGTAGCCACGGCAACGATCCTCGTTGACGATCACGATGCCGTCTTCGGCACGTTTCTCGATCGCTCCGCGCGGGCACGCTTCCTTGCATGCGGGATGGGTGCAGTGGTTGCAGAGACGCGGCAGGTAGAAAAAGAAACTGTTCGGGAATTCGCCGGCGCCCTGGTCCTCGTCCCAGTTCGGCCCCCACTGCGGCACGGCGCCCTGCACGCCGAGGTGCACATCCTGGCCCTTGCCGCCGTAGAACACCTCTTCGTGGTTGAACTTCCACGCTTCACCGAACTCGCCGAGCGCGGGCAGCTTGCCGAGTTCTGCCTCGCCCCCCGGAAAACCGCCGCCCATGGCCTCCCACTGCCGCGGCGTGCCCTCGCCGGGCATCGTGTTCACGGTATTGAAGAACATGTGCTCCATGCCTTCACTGGAGGTCCACAAGGTCTTGCAGGCGACAGTGCAGGTCTGGCAGCCGATGCATTTGTTGAGGTCCAGGACCATGGCCATCTGGCGTTCGATTGCAGGCATTGCTTCTTCTCCCCTGATTGTCCGAACGTGGCACCGGCGCGGTGGTGCGAACCACTAAGCGAGTTCGAGCTCGCGCCAGTCACCCGAGAACGCCTTCAGCCCGCCACGTTCCGCGTGCGAGCCCTCCCATACCGCCACACCGAAGCGGCTCGTCTGCCCCACGGCCAGCGCGATGCTGTCGGCAGTGCCCGCCCCGGCCAGTGAACGCGCCAGCACGAGCTGCCAGACGCCGCCGTTCCAGGTGGCATTGGCCTGTACGCTGTGCCCGGTGATCCGCGTGGTACCAGGCCCCTCCGCACGCACCTCGAAGCCGTGTGAGCCGCTGTCGGCGCGCCAGAACCACGCGGTCAGCGGCGTTCCGGGTGCGCCCATCGTGATCAGCGGCGCATCGGCGTGCAGCGGCAGCGCAATCGCCGCCGCATCTGGGAACACGGTGTTGTCACCGTGGTCGCGATTGGGAACGGGGTCCTCCCAGCGCAGGTGGAACGCGAGCGCATCGGCAGTACGCAGCGCACGGACCTCGACCGAACGGATCGCGCCTATGGGTCGATCCTTCCAGGAGTTGCGCACTGCGGCGGTGGGCTGCATCGCAGCAGGAGTGCCCGTGAGAGCAACGATCGTGGGAGGCACCTCGCTCCAGGCGGCAGCAGCAGGCTCGAGCAGGTCCACGAGCGGGTGAACGGTGGACCTGCTCGAGCCTGCTGCTGCCGCCTGGAGC
>DAOLKH010000290.1:0-3203 GCA_035331685.1 Pseudomonadales bacterium | reverse complement strand
GTGTCGGCATTTTGTGGCATAGGATGTTTCATCCAACCCTCCTCCTGAGTACTATGGGCCGCCTTGGCTCCGACCGCCGGTGCTCGTGTTGCATATCTGGATGGCTGGTCGGATGCCGGGAGTCCCGAGAGATCCTCGCCATTGCGGAACAGCGTGAATTTTCATGTCAGCACAACCCCCGCGCAACCCGCTGACGGTCACGTTCGCCGTATGGAACGCGCTGCTGCTGCGTGAAGCCCTGTCGCGTTTGTTCGGCCGGCGCGCCGCCTGGTTCTGGCTGCTGTTCGAGCCGATCTTTCATGTCGCCTACCTGATGCTGCTCTTTACCGTGATCCGGATCCGGCATGTGGGCGGGATCGCCACGCCGTCATGGTTGATGCTGGGTCTGCTGGCGTACTTCATGTTCGAACACGCACAGCGTCAGGGAATGATGGCGATCCAGTTCAACCGGGCGCTGTTCGTTTACAGGCAGGTATTGCCGGTAGATGCGGTACTGGTGCGTGTTGCGCTCGAGGGTACCCTGATGGTGGTGGTGTCGCTGGCGATGCTGGCCGGTGGGGGCCTGCTCGGACTGCAGGTGTTGCCTGCGGATCCGTTGCTGGTGCTGACAGCGATGCTGGGTTTGTGGCTGTTCGGACTGGGCCTTGGACTGTGCTCGTCGGTGGTTGCGGAGCTGTCACCGGAAGGCGGCAAACTGTGGCTGATGATGATGCGACCGCTGTACATGATCTCGGGAGTGGTGTTCCCTATCGCAGCGGTTCCGCTGCCGTACCGTGACTGGCTGGCGGTGAACCCGCTGGTGCACGGGCTCGATGCCGTGCGTCTCGGCTTCGCTCCGTACTATCACGAAGTTTCCGGTCTCAGCATTGCCTATCTCTACGAGTGTGCGATCGTGTTCCTGCTGCTCGGGTTGATATTGCATGTGGCGCTGGCGCGCAGGATCGTCGCTCAGTGATCATTGTGCGCGATGTGTACAAGCGCTATCAGACCGATCACGGTCCCGGCCCGTGGGTGTTGCAGGGAATCAACCTGGTGATTCCGCCACGGACCAATGTGGGGCTGGTCGGGCGCAATGGCGCCGGAAAGACGACCTTGCTGCAACTGATCGGCGGCATCGACCGTCCGAACCGTGGGCAGGTCGAACGCCATTGTCGGGTATCATGGCCGATGGGTAGCGGCGGTGGCCTGCAGAACATGCTCACGGGGCGTCAGAACGCCAAGTTCGTGTGTCGTGTACACGGGCATGACCATGATCTGCGCGAGAAAATCGAGCAGATCCGCGAATTTGCGGATCTGGGCAAGATGTTCGATGAACCGGTCAAGACCTACTCCTCGGGCATGAGATCGCGCTTGCAGTTCGCGTTGTCGCTGGCAGTCGAGTTCGATGTGTACATCTCGGACGAGGTAACTGCAGCGGGTGATGCCGCGTTTCGGGGCAAGGCCCAGAAGGCATTCGCCGACCTGGTCGGCAGGGCCGGCCTGATCATGGTCGCGCACGGTGAGGAGATGCTGAAGCAGTTCTGCACGGCAGGCATCCTGCTTCACGGCGGGCACGCGCAGTGGTTCGATCGTATCGGAGACGCTCTCGCAGCGTACAAGGAAAGCTTGCAGGCATGAACGTGTACCGGAATCTGCAGAAGACACGTCTGTCGAATGCCGTTGCGAGATGCGTGGTGCCGGTGCGTGAGTGGCTGACGCTCGATCGCGTGCGGCAGGGTGTCTTTCCTGCAGCCTTGTTGCTGTCGCTGCTAGCGGCGGTGTACTGGCTGCTGATTGCTTCGGACCGCTACGTGTCGGTGGCGCATGTGATCATCCAGCGTACCGATATGAGCGGCGGTCAGACGGTGGATTTCTCGGGCCTGCTCGGCAACGTCGGAGGCGTGGCATCGGACCAGTTGCTGCTGCGTGACCACCTGCTTTCCACCGACATGCTGCTCGCGCTCGATGCGAAGCTCGGGCTGCGTGAGCACTACAGCGACTGGCACCGCGATCCGCTGTCCAGGATGTGGTCGGCCGATGAACCACTGGAAGCGTTCCACGAGTACTGGTTGAAGCGGGTGAGTGTGGAGTTCGATGAATACGCGGGTGTGCTGGTGATCAGGGCGCAGGCCTATGACCCGGACACTGCGTATGCGATCGTCACGATGCTCGTCGCGGAGGGCGAGCGACACATGAACGCGATTGCGCACGAGCTTGCGCGTGGCCAGGTCGAGTTCCTGGAGCGGCAGGTGGAGCAGATGAACGAACGAGCCATAGCGGCACGCCAGGCAGTGATCACCTTCCAGAATGAAAAGGGGTTGGCTTCGCCGCTGGGAGCGGCAGAAGCGCTGGAGGCAATCATCGGCAAGCTGGAGGCGCAGCTCACAGACTTGCAGACGCGACGCAACGCGATGCTCGGCTACTTGATGCCCAAAAGTCCTGACGTGGTCGAGGTCGATCTGCAGATCGCGGCGACGCGTCAGCAGATCGAACGCGAACAGAGCCGTATCGCCGCACCCGACGGCGATACGCTGAATCGTGCAGTCGAGGAGTTCCAGCGTCTGGAGATGCAGGCACACTTCACGCAGGACGTCTACAAGACCGCGCTGGTCGCACTGGAAAAGGGGCGCATCGAGGCAACAAGGGCCTTGAAAAAGGTCTCGGTGCTGCAGTCTCCGACCCGGCCGCAATATCCGCTGCAGCCACAACGGATCTACAACAGCATCGTCTTTCTGTTGCTGAGCCTGGTCCTCGCCGGTGTGATCAAGCTCATTGTCGTCATCATCCGCGATCACAGGGACTGATTACATGGCGCGTCTGATCCTCTTGTTGCTTTGTGCGCTGTCGCTGGCGCCGCTGCATGCTGCAAACGATCCGTTCACCGCTCTCGCCGCGACGCTGGGTGTCAAGCGTGCCGAGGCTGCGCCGCGCAAGAAACTGGAAATTCCCGAGGCCGCACTTCCGGCTGCGGCTGAAGCGCTTTCGAACCAGGCGCTGTCTTTCGACTATTCGGTGAACCTGAACAGCAATGTGTTCGGTGCGCAGTTGTTCACCGGCAGCTTTGCGCGTGCCGGTGCGACCCGCTTCAACCCGGATTATGCGGTCGCGGTGGGCGATCGTATCCAGGTGCGCTTCTGGGGTGGTTTCGAGTACGACGCGCTGCTCGAGGTCGATCCCAAGGGCAATCTGTTCCTGCCACACGTGGGACCGGTGCCGGTGCTTGG
>DAOLKH010000289.1:0-3205 GCA_035331685.1 Pseudomonadales bacterium | reverse complement strand
GCTGTTCGCCTGAGCGAACATCATCAGTTCGACGTCGGTGGGATTGCGCTCGAGCGCAACGAAGCTTTCGCACAGGTAGTCGATTTCATCGGAAGCAAGTGCGAAACCAAACTCGGCGTTTGCGCGTTCCAGCGCGGCACGGCCACCGCCAAGAACGTCCACTATCCGCAGCGGACGCGCCGCTTCCTGCGCAAACAGGCTCTCGACCTGATCGAAGCCCGTGAACACCGTCTCGACCATGCGATCGTGCAGCGTGCCAGCGATCCGTTCGCGCGAGCGCGCATCCGCCGACCCACCGCTCACAAGATAGGCGATGCCGCGTTCGACGCGCTGCACGTGCGCGAGCCCGCAGTTGCGTGCGATATCGGTCGCCTTGCTCGACCACGGTGATTGCGTACCGGGGCGCGGCACCACGAGAAAGAGCCCGCTGCCCGTCCCGTCGAGCTGCGCGGCACCATCCACCAGCTCGCACAGACGCTGCAGCTCCTGCGCGGCAAGCGCGCCGCTGGTTTCGACGAAATACATGAAACGTGCACCGAGCGCGTCGATGCCGGGATCGAGTGCACGCAACTGCGCAAGCAGCCGCTCGAGACGAAATGGCGAAAGCGCCGGAGCGCCGGCGAGTGTCAGCATGCGTGCTCCCGATGAAGTGATCGACGGATGCCGCAAGGCAGCGGCAGGGCGCGGATTCTACCGTAAGCGCCGGATGCTCGCCCAACACCGATCGACGCATCGGCAACCATTGCGAACACGACACACACAGGAAATGTGGCGGTAGTGCCTGCTGACATCGAGCGCAAAGTTAGACAATCCATTCAATGAATACCGGTATTTTTTGCTGTGATGCAAACTAGGCAGACGCGTCTCAGTCCCTAGAATCGCCCTGCCAGTTACAGCAAGAGTGTGACCGATGAGGATCACAGTAACTACTGGAACACTGGAAAGCGGCTTCCGGCCTGTCACGAAGACCCTCAGGGCAGCGTTGATCGGCATTCTGTGTGCGGTTCTGGGCGCATGCCCCAACGAGACCCGACAGCCACACTCCGGAGCGCTTCCACGAGATTCCCTCGATGAAGTCCTGGCACGCGGCAAGCTGCGTGTCGTCAGCCGGGTAAATCCGGCGACCTTCGTCGTCGACAAGCACGGTCCTTCCGGGATCGAGTACGAACTCGCGCGCGAGTTCGCCCGCTCGCTCGGTGTGAGGCTGGAGATGCTGCCGGCTGCCAATATCGCCGATGTCTACGCTGCGCTCGACAGCGGCGCGGCGGACATGGCCGCATCGGGACTGTCGCAACGCGATGGCGTCACGTCTTCCTACTGGTACAGCGCACCGTATATGGAAGTGCACCAGCAGATCGTGCATCGCAGCGGCACACCGCGTCCGACCACGCTCGCCGATCTCGTCGGCAAGCGCGTGATGGTACTCGCACAGAGCAGCTCTGCCGATGCGCTGCGCAGCGCACAGCGCGGGCAACCCACGCTCGGCTGGATGGAAGCGACGCGTATCGAGACATTCGACATGCTGCGCAAGATCGCCGATGGCGAGATCGACTACGCGGTCGTGAAATCGAACGAATTCCTGATGCTCGCGGGCCTGTTTCCGACACTGGAGGTCGCGTTCGAACTCGAACAGGGCGAGCGCCTCGCATGGGCCACTGCGGAACACACGCCGAATGCACGCCTGCACGGCGCGATGCAGAGCTTTTTGGCCGATCACGAGCGTTCCGGTGGTCTTGATCTGCTGCGTGAACGATTCTTCGGCTATCTGCCGGAGGTCAACCGGCACGCGCTCACCACATTTGCCAGTCGCGTCGAAACGCTGCTTCCGCGCATCGAGAAGACGCTGCGCCGGGTGGCGACGGAAGAAGGTATCGACTGGCGCATGCTGGCCGCGATCAGCTACCAGGAATCGCACTGGAACCCGAACGCCGTCTCGCGCACCGGCGTGCGCGGCATGATGATGCTGACGCAGGCGACTGCACGCGAGATGGGAATCAGCAACCGCACCGACATGGAACAGAGTCTGCGTGGTGGCGCGCGTTATTTCCTGCGTCTGCTCGAAGGCGTCGACCAGCGGATCGCTGCCGCAGAGCGTGAATTGTTCGCGCTCGCCGCGTACAACATGGGGCCAGCACACGTCGAGGACGCCCGCCGTCTCGCGGCGCTGCGCGGGGCGAATCCAGACGTGTGGACCGATGTCGAAAAGCAGTTGCCGCTGCTCACCAAGCGCGCCTGGTATTCACGCACGCGTTACGGCTACGCCCGTGGCCACGAAACGCTCGGCTTCGTGAATCGCATCCGGCAGTACCATCGCTACCTCGAACACCACGAGGACGGTCCAGGGCTGTTCGAACTCGCGGTGACATCACTGCACGCCAGCCCGGCCCTGCCCGCGCGCTCCTGAGTCCGCATCACGCCTGGAGCGGAAGAAGTCCTGCATCAGGCGCGCCGCCTCGTCGGCGCACACACCTTCGCTCCACGCGATACGGTGATTGAAGAATGCGGCATCCAGCAGCCCCGCATTGCTCACCACGACGCCGGCGCGCGGTTCGCGCGCGGCAAACACCAGGCGCGCCACGCGCGCGTGCATCAGCGCGCCGGCACACATCGCGCAGGGCTCGATCGTCACATACAGCGTCGAACCGACCAGACGGTAGTTCTCCACTGCCTGCGCTGCCGCACGCAAGGCGACGATTTCCGCGTGCGCGCTCGGGTCATGGTGACCGATCGGTGCGTTCCAGCCTTCGCCGATCGCCACGCCGTCACGCACCACCACCGCGCCGACCGGAACCTCGCCGGCTGCTGCGCCCTGGCGCGCGAGTGCGAGCGCGCGACGCATCCAGTACTCGTCCTCGTCGTGCACCATGCTCCTCCCGCCAGACCAGCAGCGGTTATCATCGCGCAGTCGGCGCGCCGATGGCAGCCGTCAGGAATCCCCCACGCAAGGAACCCCGCATGAGCGACAAATACACCACGCTGACGCCCGAACTCTACGCCTACATGCTCGAACAGCGCAGCGAGCGCGACCCGGTACTCGAGCGCATAGCACGCCACAACGAGACTCTCGGCATGATGGCCGTGGCGCAGATCGCCCCCGACCAGGGGGCGTTCCTGACGCTGCTGACGAGCGCGATCGGTGCCCGCGCGGCGATCGAGGTCGGCACCTTCACCGGCTACAGCGCGCTCTGCATCGCGCGCGGGCTGC
>DAOLKH010000288.1:0-3206 GCA_035331685.1 Pseudomonadales bacterium | reverse complement strand
GCAGGATCGGGACAGGTCGCGAGGTTGGTATGACCGTGCACGCGCTCCATCACGATGCCGCGCGGATGCGGACAGAAACCGTATACCTGCGGCACCGGCATGCCTTGCGCAGCCAGCACCTGCAATGCGTGCATCTCGTCTTCCAGCGTGTAGATGCCGTGATCGGTGGCACCACGATCGCCCCGAAAATACAGCGGCAGCAGTTCGCCATCACGTTCGAGATCCAGAAACCATGCAGGGCGCCAGCGGGGCTGACGCTCGGCACGCACGATGCGACCACCGAGCTCGCGTTCGATCCATGCGAAGGCGCTGATCCACGGTTCCTGAACCTCGAGCGCTGCATCGTTCATGGCTTTCTCCTTCCGCTTCGCGTCGACACCCGGCACCCTGGCGCGCGCCTTCAGTGCAGGTGCGGCAGCACCTCGGCAACGAACAATTCCAGACTTTCCCAGCCCAGCTCGGGACTCATGCCGGCCATCAGCGGATGCATGTCGAGCCTCCCGTTGCGACGCGCGAGCTCGATGCACTGTTGCGGGGTCACGACCTGGTAGTCACCGCTGGCGCGCAGCGCTTCGGCGGTCGGCAGACTGCGAAAGCTGCCTTCGACACCCGCCTCTTCCTGCCAGGCGCCGTAGGCGTTGGTCTCGTGCAGGGCGTGCGGCATGATCTGCTCCCATACGCGCTCCGGGTCGTGGGTGACGTGCACGAAGGTCGGTGCGGGACGCGTGAACGGCGGCGGGTTTCGCCCCATTCGTTCGGCTTCGTCGCAGTAGACCTGGTACAGCTCGGGAAGGTGTGTCATGAAGCCGTCGGCAATGCGTCCGGCACGCCGCGCTGCAGCCTTCGATGAACCGCCCAGTATGATCGGAATGTGCTCCTGCACCGGTCGTGGCCGTACCAGCACGGGACGGCCGTTGTAATCGAAACGCTCACCGGTCCACGCCTTGCGCAGCACATCGATACCTTCCTCGACCAGTCGTCCCCGATCCTTGAGGTCGCGCCCGAACATGCGGAATTCCGACGCCACGTAGCCACCGACGATCGCCAGCGTCACGCGCCCGCCGCTCAGGTTGTCGAGCACCGCGATGTCTTCGGCCATCCGCACCGGGTCGTGCAGCGGCAGGATCATGGCGCCGAACAACAGGCTCATCCGCGTGGTACGCGCGGCAATGGCAGCGCCAAGCACCATCGGCGAGGGGTCGTAACCGTCTTCGCTGCCGTGATGCTCGGACAGCAGGGCGGTGTGGAAACCGTGCCGGTCGCAGTACTCGGCCATGCGTACGGCTTCCGGGTAGAGCGTACGCGCCGGCGTCCCGAAAGCAGGGCAGCGCATGTCGAAGCGCACATTCAGCCAGAAGGTTTGCGGTGTTGTCTCGCTCATGTCCTCACCCTTGCACCTGTCGCACGGCAGAGCTGCTGCCTGCCGCATCCTCTGGTTCGTACCGGCAGCATCGATCGTTGCAAACGATCAGGGGTGCTGGCTGCTGACCGCGACGATTTCACCGGTCATGTAGCTCGCATAGTCGCTGGCGAGGAACACCATCACGTTCGCGACCTCCCACACCTCGGCACCACGCCCGAAGGCTTCCTTCTGCTCGAGCTCGCGCAGCAGATCCACCGGCGTCGTCTTCTTCAGGAAGTCGTGCAGCGCGAGCGACGGCGACACCGCGTTGATGCGGATGCCGTACGGCGCCGCCTCCATCGCTGCGCAGCGCGTCAGCGCCATCACGCCGGCCTTCGCAGCCGCGTAATGGCACTGGTCGGGCTGCGCACGCCAGCCGAGAACCGACGCGTTGTTCACGATCACGCCAGCCTTGCGCGGCTGCATGATGCGCAGCATCGCGCGCGTCATGCGCATGGTGCCGGTCAGCGTGATGTCGAGCACGCGGTGCCACTCCTCGTCGCTCATCTCGACCAGCGCCTTCGTGCCACCCAGACCGGCGTTGTTGATCAGCACATCCACGCCACCGAGCCTCTGCTCGGCCGCATTCACCAGCGCCTGCACCTGCTGCTCGTCGGTCACGTTGGCGACCAGCCCGAACACCTGCTGCGTGCCGCCGAGCGCCTTCAGCGCCTCGACCGCCTGCGCGGTACGCCCTTCGTGGATATCGCTGATGAAGATCGCGCGGCAACCTTCCTCGACGCATTTTCTTGCCGCTGCGAAGCCGATGCCGGCACCGGCGGCGGCAGTGATCAGGATGGATTTGCCAGCCAGCAGGTTGTGGCCTTCGACGTAGCGCGGGGACAGGGTCATGGCAGCCTCTCAAAGGGCGTAAGGGGTTGTGATTGCAGCAGGACACGCATTATGCCGCCCTCGATGCGCGAGGACAGCAGTCGATCGCAATATTCTCCATATGGCACACCGGGATGCACGGTGACTACCTGCGCGCGTCCGTGACCGGCACCAGCCGCGGTAGTGCGGCCTCGCCACGCTGCATTGCCGGTGGCGGCAGATACACACGCAGCATCATCGCCCACTCGCCGGCGGGAGTGGGCAGCCAGTTCGCATGGTCAGACGGGGCATCGTACTGCAGCAGCAGCTCGACATTGCCGTCGGCATCCCGTTGCAGGCCCGGCGTACGATCACCGACCGCATGGCGGTGAATCGGGTTGTCCGTAAAAAACAGCCGTCCGTCGGGCGTCTTCTCATACATCGACACCGACCAGAATGCACCGGCATCGATCGGTGGCACCACCAGCTTCCAGCGATCGCTGCCGTGCAGCGGCTTGCCGTCGGGGTCCGTGCCGAGACTCAGGTACATCGCCTCGTTCACGGGCAAGGCCCCCAGGCCTGCGAACGCAACCGCGGCACGCAACGCGTAATCGGTACCGTAGGCGCCAACGGCCGGCGAGGGCAGACTCCAGCCACCGACCGTGCGCGCACCGTACTCCAGTCCGGGGCGCAACCGCTGGTGCAGCACCGGCAGGCGGCTGCGCCACGCCGCCTGCACCCGTGCATCGAGCCGGTCGAAGTCACCCTTCCCGGCCCCCATTCCCAGATCCGACCACGCAAGCACGCGCTGCGCCTGTTCGCCGACGGGCGGGTTGCGCTCCAGCATCTCGTCGACCACCGCAAGGAAATCCCGCGGGTCGGTCGAGTCGCGTGCCGGTACCCGCTGCCCGGGCAGCGCAGCGCCGGGATTCAGAGCCTCGATGCGGATCCCGTCCTGGATCTGGCGTACTGCGGGGATGTCGGTCGCATCGGC
>DAOLKH010000287.1:0-3210 GCA_035331685.1 Pseudomonadales bacterium | reverse complement strand
GGCACCGGGTACCTCTGAATGCGTGATGTCGAAGCCCCCTGGTGGAGTTTCGGGAGATGGTTTGGTCATGGTCATGGTCATGCTCCAGTAGTAACAATGAAGCCCGGACTAGTCCGGGCTTATACCGCAGCCAAGGAAGCGATCCGGGCGCTGACGCGAGCGGCTGCGGTCGAATGGGGCCCGGATGGTATCCGTGTCAACTGCATCCTGCCGCTGGCGATGTCGCCGGCGATGGACGCGTGGACCGCGGCTTATCCGCAGGAGGCGGCTGCGCTGCTGCGCCTGGTGCCACTGGGGCGCGTCGGTGACTGCGAGGTCGATGTCGGCCGAGCGGTCGCGTTCCTGTGCGGGCCTGACGCGCGCTACATCACGGGCCATACGCTGCCGCTCGACGGTGGTGAAGCCTTTCTGCGTTGAACGCCCACGTCATGGATTCGTGGTCGTTGCTGCAGGCGCTGTTGCTCGGTGTGGTCGAAGGGCTTACCGAGTTCATTCCGGTATCCAGTACCGGACACCAGATCATCGTGGCCGACCTGATCGGCTTCACGGGTGAACGCGCTGCCGCGTTCAACATCATCATCCAGCTCGGCGCAATCCTCGCCGTGATGTGGGAGTACCGGGCGCGCATCGTCGGCGTGGTGCGAGATCTGCCGCGCTCCGCGCAGGCACAGCGTTTCACGGTGAACCTGCTGCTCGCCTTCATCCCGGCGGCGGTGCTCGGTGTGCTGTTCTCGGACGTGATCACGCAGCGCCTGTTCAACCCGCCGTCGGTGGCGATGGCGCTGGTCGTCGGCGGTCTGGTGATCCTCTGGGTCGAACGGCGCGAGCACCGCAGCGGGATCGACGATGTCGATCTGATGGACTGGAAACACGCGCTGAAGATCGGCTGCGCCCAGTGTCTGGCGCTGATACCCGGGACCTCGCGCTCCGGTGCCACGATCATCGGTGGTCTGCTGTTCGGCCTGTCGCGGCGCGCGGCAACGGAATTCTCGTTCTTCCTGGCCATGCCGACCATGGTCGGTGCAGCGGTCTACTCGGCCTATCGGTACCGCGATCAGTTCCTCGCGTCCGACCTGCCGGTATTCGCCGTCGGATTCCTCACGTCCTTCGTGTTCGCGATGATCGCGGTGCGGGCACTGCTGCGCTTCGTGGCCGGACACTCCTACGCGGTATTCGCGTGGTACCGCATCGCGTTCGGTCTGCTGGTCCTCGTGACCTGGCGCCTCGCACTGGTCGACTGGACGCAGGCACCACCCTGAGCAGGCCGGGCGTGGCGTTGCTGGTCAGTCGCTGCGGCACGGTTCTATCATGGTGCGCGGAGGAGGGTGGCCCGATGAGAGCTGTTGCGGTGCTGTTGCGATGCGTGTCGCTGCCGATGTGGCTGGCGGTGGCCGGGTGCACGACGACGACGATCGACGAGAGTCGGGTGGCACCGGTGGCGATCGGGGCCGGCGAGCGCGTGGTCGTGCTGGGCCGTCGTCACAGCAGCGACTACGAGACCGAGCCCGCGTTCGTGCGCTGCGTGGGGCGCGGCATCGCGGGCGCTGGCGCGACAGTGTTGCCCGAGCTCGAGTTCATGAACCGTTTCTATCCGTGGTTCGAGCCGCGCACGGCCCCGATGAGCCTGAAGCGCTTCGAGGCGCTGATGCGGATGCCGGCATTCGCGGCGCGGATGCACGAGACCGGCTTGCGCTACATCGTCTGGGTCGACGGCCACACCGAAACCGTCGACAAGGCCGGTTCGGTCTCGTGTGCGATCGGGCCGGGCGGCGGGGGATGCATCGGCTTCGGTACCTGGGACGATCAGTCGAAGTACGAGGCAAGCGTCTGGGATCTGAAGCAGACGCGGTCGATCGCGACGATCAGCGCCGAAGCAGAAGGGACTTCCTACATGCCGGCACTGATCGTCCCGGTGCCGCTGATCGCGCGTGTGCGCGCTTCGGCCTGCGAGGGCATCGGCGTGCAGTTGCGACAGTTGTTCGCCGGGCCATGAAAATGCGCATCCTGCTGCTGATCACCCTGCTGGTGCTGGCGCCCGGCAGCGCCTGGTCGATGTCGGAGCAGAAGGAGATCACGATCGGGCGCGAAATGCATCGCGAGATTCTCGCGAAGATTCCGGCCTACGAGAACCCTGCGCTCGCGGCGTATGTCGCACGGGTCGGCAGCCGGCTCGCGCGTGACAGTGATCGTCCCGGACTCGAATACACGTTCACGGTGCTCGACAGCCCCGACATCAACGCGTTCGCGACGCCCGGCGGCTTCGTCTACATCAATCGTGGATTGATCCCGTATCTGCAGTCCGAGGCCGAACTCGCGGCAGTGCTTGCGCACGAGATCGCGCACATCACCGAGCGGCACGCTTCGCGTCAGGACGTGATGTCGAAGACGAGCTCGGTGGCTTCGCTGGCGCTCGGCGTGCTGGCGGCGATCGGCACCGGCAGCGGTACGGTAGGCAGTCTCGCGCAGGATGCGGCAGCGACCGCTGGCACGGCGATGGTGCGCGGTTACGGGCGCGAGATGGAGCTCGAAGCCGACCGCAAGGGTGCCAGCTTCATGCAACGCAGCGGTTATGACCCGATGGCGATGGTCGAGGTACTTGGTGCACTGAAGGAACAGGAGAGCTTCGCCCGTACACGCGCACGCGCCGAGGGTCGCGAAGCAGCGGTGTATCACGGCGTGTTCTCGACCCATCCGCGCAACGACCAGCGCCTGCAGGAGGTCGTCGCTGCAGCGGGAACACTCGGGCCCGGTGCTGCGCTGCAGTTCGATCCCGACGAGTTCCGCCGCGTCACCGACGGCATGAAGTTCGCGGAGCGCCGTGGCAGCGCAGCGGTCGTGGATGGTCGCTATTACAACGGCAAGATGGGTTTCACGGTTGCCTTCCCGACCGGATGGCGCGTCGTCAACCGTGCGACGACCGTGGTTGCCGACGCGGCGAATGGCGAGGCGCGTCTGCAGATGTCGGTACGACGTGCCCTGGCGGAGCTGAGTCCGGCCGAATTCGCCGCGACGATGCTCGAACTGCACGGTGGCAGCGACGGACGCGAAATCGGGGATGGGGGAGTGAAGGGGTTCACCGCACGTTATCCCGGTGCCGGGGGCGCGCCTTCACGGCGCGTGGCGGTGTTGTACTACGGTCCATACGCCTACGTTTTCGAGGGGCGGTCGGCGAATGCGGCGCTTGCGTCACTGCATGATGCGCTGTTCGTC
>DAOLKH010000286.1:0-3236 GCA_035331685.1 Pseudomonadales bacterium | reverse complement strand
CCTGGCGCGCCGCGATGCTGCGTCTGCGCCCGGATGGATCCGACGTGCAGCTTCACGCATCGGGGCTGCGCAACAGCGTCGGTTTCGACTGGGCGCCGTGGAGCGGGGAACTCTATGCGACCGACAACGGCCGCGACCTGCTCGGCGATGACTTCCCGCCGTGCGAACTCAACCGCATCGTCGCCGGCGGCTTCTACGGCTGGCCGCATGTGAACGGCGATGGAGTACCCGATCCGCAGTTCGGCACGGCAAACCCGGCCAGGAGCGCAACCGCCATCGCACCGGCACACGATTTTCGCGCGCACACGGCACCGCTCGGCATCGTCTTCGTGCGCAACCCGGACAACGTCGCACGCCTGGGGCACGCCGCGCTGGTCGCGCTGCACGGCTCGTGGAACCGCTCGACTCCGGATGGTTACGCAGTCGTGCTGCTGCAATGGCAGCCGGACGGCACGATCCGCGAGAGCAATTTCCTCACCGGCTTCGAGTCCGGGGGAGACATCATCGGGCGACCGGTCGATATCGCGGAGGCGCCCGACGGCACGCTCTATGTAAGCGACGATTACGCCGGGGCGGTATATCGCATCACCCGCCAGCCCGCTGGCAACACCACCGCGCTGTCCGTCGCACCGCGCATCCAACAGCAGGGCGTCGATCCGCTCGACGGCATCGACGCTGCCGATATCGTGGCTGCGCAGGCAACCGGTGCAGGACTCTGGCAGCGCTTTGCCTGCGTCGACTGCCACGTGCCAGGGCAAGCGATCGGCAGCCGGCTCGACACGCTGCGCCAGCGCTACGACGTGGCCTCCCTGGCCGACTATTTCCTGTTCCCCACCGCACCGATGCCTGCCTTTCCGCTCGATGCCGCCGAACGCCGCGCCCTTGCGATCTGGCTGCTGGCGCGTGCGCAGTCGACTGACGCACCCGCTGGCTGACTCCACTCGGAATCCTCACACGCCTCAGATGTGCCTGCGGATCTGTTCCGCGATCCGCTCGAGCACTGTGATGCGCGCATAGCGCTTGTCGTTGGCAGGGATCAGGAACCACGGCGCGTACCCGGTCGACGTGCGCTCGACCATGTCGCTGACCGCCTGTTCGTAGAGCGGCCATTTGGCACGGTTGCGCCAATCGTCCGGCGTGATCTTGTGGCGCTTGTACGGCGTTCTTTCGCGGGCACGGAAGCGACGCAACTGCTCGGCTCCGGTGACCGACAGCCAGAACTTCACGACGATCGCACCCCCGGCAACCAGCTCCTGCTCGAATTCGTTGATCTCGTGGTACGCGCGCATCCAGTCCTCGCGAGTGCAGAGGCCCTCGACGCGCTCGACCAGCACACGTCCGTACCACGAACGATCGAAGATCACTGCCTTGCCGTCGGCCGGCACATGCCGCCAGAAGCGCCACAGGTACGGCTGTGCACGCTCCTCGTCGCTGGGCGCCGCAATCGGCACCACCCGGTAGTAGCGCGCGTCGAGCGCGCCGGTGACACGCCGGATCGCGCCACCCTTGCCCGCGGCGTCCATGCCTTCGAAGACGATCACCAGCGAACGCTTGCGCATCCGCTTGTCACGGGTCAGCAGGTTCAGCCGCCCCTGCGCCGCGGCAAGTTCGTGCTCGTAGTCCTTCGCCATGAGTCGGCGCGAATAGTCCAGCGTATCCAGCAGTTCGCGTGCGTCGAGCGCCGGCTGGGGTGGCGGTGCCGGCGGCGCGATGGCCGGGCGCGGGCCATCGAGCCGGGCGGGCAGTGCATCGAGCAACAGCCTGCCGGTGGCGAGCGCACGGTAGCGGGGATCCGAACCATCGATCACGTGCCAGGGAGCCTCGCCGGTGCTGGTCTCGCGCAGCGTCTCGGCCGCGATCCGGACGTAACGGTCGTAATGGTGTTGCCGTCTGCGGTCGTCCGGCGTGACTCGCCAGGCCGTGAGCGGATCATCGGCGAGTTGCTGCAGGCGTTCGGCCTGGGTGGTCTTCGACAGGTGGAACCACAGCTTCAGGACCAGCGCGCCTTCGGCGACCAGCATCCGCTCGAAATGGCGGATCCGCTCCAGCCGGCGTTCAAATCCCTCACGTCCGAGTGCGTGGCGCACGCGCTCCTCGATCGGCTGCGTATACCAGGAGCCGAAGAACAGACCGATCCGCCCGCGCGGGGGCAGCACCTGCCAGAACCGCCACATCTCCGGACGCCCGCCGTCGCCACTGCCGAAGTCGAACGCCTCGGCACGCAGGTGGCGAGGATCCAGCCACTCGCTGAGCAGGTTCATCGTTTCGCTGCGCCCTCCCCCGTCGACCCCGTGCAGCAGGATCAGCAGCGGGAACTCTGCGCGCTCGAGCAGCCGATACTGTGCAGCAAGCAGGTCGTCGCGCAGTCTGGACACTTCGCGCCGATAGCGCTCCTTGCCGATACGGTGACCGATCGTCGCGGATTCGAACATCGGTTTCCGCTCCTCGTGTGACGTTTCGCCAAGGTGGCCTGAATGCGGATTCCGATTTAATCACGCTACACGCGACGCACACCATCGCGCTGTGACCGGGTCCTCACGGGGATTTTCACCCGGCGCGATCGCCCCTATGCTTGGCCTCGATCCGTGGCTCGGGCGCGCCCGGCCAGCAAGGCCACGGCCACGAACGCCGCACCGGGACTCCCTCCATGGCCGACACCGCATTCCGCCACCTGCGCAGTTTCGCCGCGTGCCTGGCACTGCTCGCGTGTGCGCCAGGCTTCGCCGACACAGCCGCCTGGAAACCCGATGTGCTGGTTCCCGGGTCGCCGTTCCGCGGCCTGCACGGACTCGCGTTCGGACCCGACGGCATGATCTACGCCGGCAGCGTGATGGGACAGGCGATCCACCGCGTCGATCCGGCGACCGGCGCCAGCAGCGTCACGGTAGCACCGCCGCACGGCGAGGCGGACGACGTCGAATTCGGACCCGACGGTACGATGTACTGGACCGGCTTCATCCAGGGCACGATGAACGCGCGCACCCCGGACGGCTCGCTGCACGTGATTGCACGCGGGCTGCCCGGGCTGAATTCGCTGGCGCTCGATGCGCGTGGCAGGCTGTTCGGTTCGCAGGTTTTCATGGACGACGCGCTGTGGGAATTCGACACCACGGGCAAGCGCGAACCCCGGCTGGTGATGCGTGATCTCGGCGGTCTGAACGGTTTTGACTTCGGCGCCGACGGACGCCTGTGCGGCCCGCTGTGGTTTCGCGGCCAGATCGTATGCATCGATGTGG
>DAOLKH010000285.1:0-3239 GCA_035331685.1 Pseudomonadales bacterium | reverse complement strand
ATGTCGTAGCGCGTGCGCTGCTCGTCGAGGCGCAGCGCCTCGAGCAGCGCACGCGCTACGACATGGAGATGATCCGCGAGCTTGGCTATTGCACCGGCATCGAGAACTACTCGCGGCATCTGTCCGGGCGCGGCCCCGGCGAATCCCCGCCGACGTTGTTCGACTATATCCCGGCGAACGCACTGGTCGTGGTCGACGAATCTCACGTGACGATTCCGCAGCTCGGCGGCATGTTCCGCGGCGACCGCTCACGCAAGGAGACGCTGGTCGAGTACGGCTTTCGCCTGCCGTCCGCGCTCGACAACCGTCCGCTGCGTTTCGAGGAGTGGGAGCAGCGCGTGCCGCAGCTCATCTTCGTTTCCGCCACGCCGGGTCCCTACGAGATGGAACATGCCGGACGCGTGGTCGAGCAGGTCGTGCGTCCCACGGGGCTTGTGGATCCGCAGGTGATCGTGCGGCCGGCCCTGTCGCAGGTGGACGACCTGCTGTCGGAGATCCGGGAGCGCGCGGCGCGCGACGAGCGCGTGCTGGTCACGGTGCTCACGAAGCGCATGGCGGAGGATCTCACCGAATACCTCGACGAGCACGGTGTGCGGGTGCGCTACCTGCACTCGGACATCGAGACCGTCGAGCGTGTCGAGATCATCCGTGATCTGCGCCTCGGCGAGTTCGACGTGCTGGTGGGCATCAACCTGTTGCGCGAGGGTCTCGACATGCCCGAGGTGGCGTTGGTCGCGATCCTCGATGCTGACAAGGAGGGTTTCCTGCGTTCGGAGCGCTCGCTGATCCAGACCATCGGTCGGGCGGCACGCAACCTGAACGGCACCGCGATTCTCTACGCCGATACCGTGACCGGCTCGATGCGCCGCGCGCTCGAAGAGACCGAGCGTCGGCGCGCAAGGCAGGCGAGTCACAACGCCGAGCATGGCATCGTGCCGGTGGGCGTGAAGAAGGAGGTTGCGGATATTCTCGAGGGTGCCTACGGCGCGTCGCAGCGCACGCGTGGGCGTTCGCGTGATGCCGCCGAGCCGAAGCCCGACTATCGCCATGCCGAAGACATGCGGCCTGCCGACGCGCAGCGCGAAATTGCGCGTCTCGAGGAGCAAATGTACCGGCACGCAAAGAACCTGGAATTCGAGGAAGCAGCACGTGTGCGCGACCGGCTGCTGGCGCTGAAGGAACGTCTGTTCGTGACACCCTGATGCAGTCTGCTCGGGCGTGTCCGGCAGGGATCGAACGAGCTTGCAGCACGAAACCGAGCCAGTATAATGCGCGCCTGCTCGCAGGCCCGTAGCTCAGTTGGTTAGAGCGCTACCTTGACATGGTAGAGGTCGCTGGTTCGACCCCAGTCGGGCCTACCACTTCCGGCTCCCGGAAGTGTCCGCTGCGGCGGACGGGATGCAGATCGCGTCAGCACAACACGTTTGGTGGATCAAGAGGCCTCTCGTCAGGGTCACCACCGCCAGGGGAAGTCCGCATGTCCGTCACTGTCACGCTGCCCGACGGCAGCCAGCGCCATTACGATTCCCCGGTGACTGTCGCACAGGTGGCAGCCAGCATCGGTGCAGGTCTGGCGAAGGCCGCATTGGCCGCGCGCGTCGACGGCCGGCTCGTCGATACGTCGCACACGATCGAAGACGATGCTTCGCTCGCAATCGTCACCGATCGATCCGAGGATGCGCTCGAGGTCATTCGCCACTCCACAGCCCACCTGCTCGCACAGGCCGTCAAGCAGCTTTTTCCTTCGGCGCAGGTCACCATCGGACCGGTGATCGACGATGGCTTTTACTACGATTTTTCGTTCGAACGCGCGTTCACGCCGGAAGACCTGGCTGCGATCGAGAAGCGCATGGAGGAGCTCGCAGGCGCCGACATGCCGGTGGAGCGCAGCGTGATGCCGCGAGATGAAGCGGTTGCGTTCTTCCGCGGACTCGGCGAGGACTACAAGGCAGAGATCATCGCGTCGATTCCGTCGAACGAGGACATTTCGCTGTACCGGCAGGGCGACTTCGTCGACCTGTGCCGGGGTCCGCACGTGCCGAGCACGGGCAAGCTGAAGGCCTTCAAGCTGACCAAGCTGGCAGGTGCATACTGGCGCGGTGATTCGCGCAACGAGATGCTGCAG
Organism: Pseudomonadales bacterium; assembly: GCA_035331685.1. Taxonomy (GTDB): domain Bacteria; phylum Pseudomonadota; class Gammaproteobacteria; order Pseudomonadales; family UBA5518; genus UBA5518. The sequence goes on along the minus strand of DAOLKH010000285.1, from coordinate 1,114 downwards.
CGTATCTATGGCACGGCGTGGGGCGATCGCAAGGCGCTGGACGCGTACCTGCATCGCATCGAGGAAGCCGAGCGACGCGATCATCGACGCATCGGCAAGAAACTGCGCCTGTTCCACACCCAGGAAGAAGCGCCGGGAATGGTGTTCTGGCATCCGCGCGGGTGGGCGGTGTATCAGGCGGTGGAGCAGTACATGCGCGCGAAGCTCGCGCTGCGCGGCTACCAGGAAATCCGCACGCCGCAGGTCGTCGATTTCAGTCTGTGGCAGCGTTCGGGCCACGCCGACAAGTTCGCCGAAAACATGTTCGCTCTGAAAAGTGAGGACCGTGATTTCGCTGTGAAACCGATGAATTGTCCCTGCCACGTACAGGTGTTCAACCAGGGTTTGAAGAGTTACCGCGACCTGCCGCTGCGACTCGCAGAGTTCGGATCGTGCCACCGCAACGAACCGTCGGGTTCGCTGCACGGGTTGATGCGTGTGCGCGGATTCACGCAGGATGATGCACATATCTTCTGTACCGAAGCGCAGATCCAGTCCGAGGTTGCACAATTCATCGATCTGCTGCACGAGGTCTACGCCGACTTCGGCTTCACGGACGTGATCTACAGACTGTCGACACGCCCGGAGAATCGCGTCGGCAGCGACGAGGTCTGGGACAAGGCCGAGCAGGCACTTGCCGATGCGCTGAATGCGAAGGGGCTTGACTGGGAACTGTTGCCGGGCGAGGGCGCGTTCTACGGGCCGAAGATCGAATTCTCGCTGCGCGACTGCATTGGCCGCGTATGGCAGTGTGGCACGATCCAGGTGGACTTCTCGATGCCGGGGCGACTCGACGCCGAGTACGTTGCCGAGGACGGCAGCCGGCAGACACCGGTGATGCTGCACCGCGCCGTACTCGGTTCCTTCGAGCGTTTCATCGGGATTCTGATCGAACATCACGAGGGAGCGTTCCCGGCGTGGCTCGCACCGGTACAGGCGGTGGTGATGAATATTACCGACGCGCAGCGTGAATACGCCATCGGAGTCGAAGAAGCTTTGAAAAACAAGGGGTTCAGGGTGTTAAGCGACTTGAGGAATGAGAAGATAGGCTTTAAGATCCGCGAGCATACGCTCG
>DAOLKH010000284.1:0-3265 GCA_035331685.1 Pseudomonadales bacterium | reverse complement strand
ATTTGATGCGTGCGCCCGAGCATGCGCTTGGCCTCGGTGCCGACGGCTTCGATCCTTTTCTCTCCGTTGTGAACCCGGATCGCCACCACCGAAGGCTCGTCGAGCACGATCCCTTGATCGCGCACGTAGATGATGGTGTTCGCGGTGCCCAGGTCGATCGACAGGTCGTTGGAAAAAATGCCTCGTATTCTCTTGAACATGTGTACCGTCTGTCTGGCGTCTTTGACTGGCGAGTGGAACATGGGTGCCGCCGGCGGCGGCAGGACGCGGCAGCCGTCTGTTCTGGCCTGCCCTCGAATGTGCTAAGTTTACGCCCCCTGACCCCCCGACGGCGACCGATATTTCGGGGTATTCCACCTGCCCGCGTGCCACGGGAAGCTTACGGCGCCCGGGGTTGCAGCTTTTCCGGACGATTGGCATGTCGATCAGTGAACAGGATCTGGCCCGCGTAGCCGAACTGGCACGCATCCGCCTCGACGAGGCAACCGTGACCGAGGTCACGCGACGCATCAGCGACATCCTCGCGATGATCGACCAGATGGCCGCAGTGGACACCAGCGGCGTCGCACCGATGGCGAACCCGCTCGACGCCACCCAGCGCCTGCGGGCTGACCAGATCACCGAAACCGACCAGCGCGAGCGCTTCCTCGCGATTGCCCCGCTCAGCGAGGAAGGGCTCTACCTGGTGCCGCGCGTCATCGAATGAGACGCCCGCGAGCCCACCCCGGAAGCACCAGCGCAGGACCCGTCCGCCATGCATGACCTTTCACTTGACGCGATCCGCGCCGCACTCGCGCAGCGCGAGTTCTCCGCACTCGAGATTGCCGACCATTTTCTGGAGCGCATCGCACGCCTCGACCCGCAGCTCAACGCGTTCATCACGGTGGACCCGGACACGACACGAGCCCAGGCACGCGCCGCCGATGCCGCACTGGCCAGCGGCAGCACGGGGCCGCTGTGCGGCGTCCCGATCGCACACAAGGACATCTTCTGCACTGCCGGCACGCGTACCTCGTGCGGATCGCGGATGCTCGACAACTTCGTCCCGCCGTACGACGCGAGCGTCGTCGAGCGCCTGGCTGCCGCCGGATGCGTCACCCTCGGCAAGACCAATATGGACGAGTTCGCGATGGGCTCGTCGAACGAAACGAGTTACTACGGCCCCGTGCGCAACCCGTGGGACCACGAACGCGTACCCGGCGGCTCCTCGGGCGGCTCCGCTGCAGCAGTGGCAGCGCGCCTCGCACCCGTGGCGACCGCAACCGATACCGGCGGCTCGATTCGCCAGCCGGCCGCGCTGTGCGGGCTGACCGGGCTCAAGCCAACCTACGGCAGGGTTTCGCGCCACGGCATGATCGCGTTCGCGTCCAGCCTCGACCAGGGCGGCGTGCTGGCGCGTTCGGCGGCCGATGCGGCGTTGCTGCTCGCTGCAATGGCCGGCTTCGACGCACGCGACTCGACCAGCATCGATGCGCCGGTTCCGGACTACAGCGCGAGCCTCGGCGCCGACATCGCCGGGATCCGCATCGGCGTGCCGAAGGAATACTTCGATTCCGGCCTGCACCCGGGAGCCGAACGGGCAGTGCGCGAAGGCCTTGCCGAACTGGAACGCCTCGGTGCCCGGCTGTGCGAGATCAGTCTGCCGCATTCCGCGCTGGCGGTTCCGGCCTACTACGTGATCGCCCCCGCGGAATGCTCGACCAATCTCGCACGCTACGACGGGGTGCGCTACGGCTATCGCTGTGCCGATCCGAAGGATCTGCACGACATGTATTCACGCAGCCGTGCCGAAGGCTTTGGTGACGAGGTCAAGCGGCGCATCCTGGTCGGCACCTACGCACTGTCGGCCGGCTATTACGACGCCTACTACCGCAAGGCACAGCAGATCCGCCGCCTGATCGCCGAGGACTTTCGCGCCGCATTCGCTGCGGTCGACGTGATCGCTGGCCCCTCGTCGCCGTCGCCGGCGTTCCGTTTCGGCGAAAAGAGCTCGGATCCGGTCACGATGTACCTGGAAGACATCTACACGATCGCGGCAAACCTCGCCGGCGTTCCCGCACTGTCGATTCCGGCCGGGCGGCATCGAGTGAACAGCAGGCAGGGACAGCACATGGAATGGGAAACGGTGATCGGGCTGGAGGTGCACGTCCAGCTCGCCACGCACACGAAGATCTTCTCCGGCGCGTCGACGCGCTTCGGCGCGCCACCGAACACGCAGGCCTGCGCGATCGACCTCGCCATGCCCGGCACGCTGCCGGCATTGAACGCCGAGGCGCTGCGCATGGCGGTACGCTTCGGTCTCGCGATCGAGGCGGACATCGCTGCCGTATCGGTCTTCGACCGCAAGAACTACTTCTACCCGGACCTGCCGAAAGGCTACCAGATCAGCCAGCTCGACCACCCGATCGTCAGTGGTGGTCGCGTACAGATCGATCTGGCCGACGGCCAGTCGAAGATCATCCATATCACTCGTGCGCACCTGGAGGAAGACGCCGGCAAGTCGCTGCACGAAGACTTCCATGGACTGAGCGGCATCGACCTCAATCGGGCCGGGACGCCGCTGCTCGAGATCGTCTCCGAGCCCGAACTGCGCAGCGCGCAGGAGGCGGTTGCGTACCTGAAGCAGATCCACTCGATCGTGCGTTACCTCGGCATCTCCGACGGCAACATGGCCGAGGGCTCCATGCGCTGCGACGTGAACATCTCGCTGCGCCGTCCGGGAACGGAACAATTCGGTACGCGCACCGAAATCAAGAACGTCAACTCGTTCCGCTTCGTCGAAAAGGCAATCAACGTCGAACGGGAACGCCAGGCCGAGCTGCTCGAAAGCGGTGCCAGCGTAGTGCAGGAGACCCGCCTCTACGACCCGGCACGCAACGAGACCCGTGCGATGCGCTCGAAGGAAGTTGCACACGACTACCGCTACTTCCCCGAACCCGATCTGCTGCCGGTGCACGTCGATGCACAGTACATCGAAGCGGTGCGTGCCACGCTGCCCGAGCTGCCGGCGGCGAAGGCAGCGCGCTTTCGCAGCGACCACGCACTGACCGGCTACGACGCCAGCGTGCTGTGCGCCAGCCGCGAACTCGCCGATTACTTCGAGCGCGTGGTCGGTACCTGCGGCGATGCCAAAGCCAGCGCGAACTGGGTCATGGTCGAACTGCTCGGGCTGCTGAACCGCGAGAACCTCGACATCGACGACAGCCGTGTCGAGGCAGAAGCGCTCGGGACACTGATCCGACGCATCGCGGATGGCACGATCTCC
>DAOLKH010000283.1:0-3265 GCA_035331685.1 Pseudomonadales bacterium | reverse complement strand
GTGTCCTCGGTCTCTCCGGAGCGGTGCGAGATCACTGCTGTGTAGCCGGCACGGCGCGCCATTGCGATCGCATCCAGCGTCTCGCTGAGACTGCCGATCTGATTGAACTTGATCAGGATCGAGTTGGCGATTCCACGTTCGATACCGGTAGAGAGTATCTTCGTGTTGGTCACGAACAGGTCATCGCCGACCAGTTGCAGGCGCTGCCCCGCGCGGCGGGTCAATTCGGCCCAGCCGTCCCAATCGCTTTCGTCCATGCCATCCTCGATCGACAGGATCGGGTAACGGCCTGCCAGCTCGTCGAGGTAGGCTGCAAATCCGGCTGCGTCGAAACTCTTGCCCTCACCAGCAAGCACATAGCGCCCGTCACGGTAGAACTCGGATGCCGCACAGTCGAGAGCCAGCGTCACGTCCTCGCCGATGCGATAGCCCGCCTTCGCAGTCGCGCTGAGGATCGCCTCCAGCGCTGCCTCGTTCGACGGCAGGTTCGGCGCGAAGCCACCCTCGTCACCGACTGCAGTTCCCAGACCCCGTTCGTGCAGCACCTTTTTCAGCGCGTGGAAAATCTCTGCCCCGCAGCGCAGCGCCTCGGCAAAACTCGGCGCACCGACCGGCTGGATCATGAACTCCTGGATGTCGACATTGTTGTCCGCATGCTCGCCGCCGTTGATGATGTTCATCATCGGCAGCGGCATCGAGTACTGGCCGGCCGTGCCGTTCAGCTCCGCGATATGCGCGTAGAGTGGCAGGCCGCGCGCAACCGCAGCCGCCCTGGCCGCCGCGAGCGACACCGCGAGGATGGCGTTGGCGCCAAGACGTGACTTGTTTTCGGTGCCGTCGGCCTCGATCATCGCACGGTCGACTCCGCGCTGATCGAGGGCGTCGCGCCCGCGCAGCAGCGCCGCAATCTCACCGTTGACTGCTGCCACCGCCTTCAGCACGCCCTTGCCGTTGTAACGTGCGGCGTCCCCATCGCGCAGTTCCAGCGCTTCACGCGAACCGGTTGATGCGCCCGACGGCGCGCAAGCCGCGCCAAGCGCTCCGCCGACGAGTCGCACACTCGCCTCGACGGTCGGATTCCCGCGCGAATCCAGTACTTCGATGGCCTTCACTTCACTGATCGCAGACATCCTGGCATCCATCTCCTGTCATCGATATTTTCTGTCAGCCGCCTGGGCACCCGCTGCTCAGCGGATTTCCAGTGCGGGCATCCGCTTCACGAGTTCGTCGATCGCCTGCATCTGGCCGAGAAAATCGTCAAGACGATCCAGCGGCAGCGCACAGGGGCCGTCGCAGAGAGCGCGATCCGGATCGGGATGCGCCTCGAGAAACAGCCCCGCGAGCCCCTGCGACATGCCGGCACGTGCGAGTTCCACCACCTGCTGACGGCGGCCACCAGCTGAATCCGCACGCGCCCCCGGCATCTGCAGTGCGTGCGTGACGTCGAAGATCACCGGATACCCGAAGCGCTTCATGATACCGAAGCCAAGCATGTCGACCACGAGATTGTTGTAACCGAAGCAACTGCCACGCTCGCACAGCATCAACTGTGTGTTGCCCGCCTCTTCGCACTTGCGCGCGATATGTCCCATTTCGTGCGGCGCCAGAAACTGTGCCTTCTTGATGTTGATCGGACGACCGGTGCGTGCCATCGCAGCCACGAGATCGGTCTGGCGCGAGAGGAATGCCGGCAACTGGATCACGTCGCAGACCTCGGCAACCGCTGCAGCCTGCCACGGCTCGTGCACATCGGTGATCACCGGCACGCCGAACGTGCGCTTCACGTCCTCGAAGATCCTCAAGCCCTCTTCGAGACCTGGGCCGCGAAACGAGGCAATCGACGAGCGATTGGCCTTGTCGAACGATGCCTTGAAAACATAGGGGATACCACGACGCGCACAGACCCGTACGAACGCGTCGGCCACCTGCAGCGCGAGCTCACGCGATTCGAGTACGTTCATGCCACCGAACACCACGAATGGCCGGTCGTTCGCCAACTCCAGCGTGCCGACGTGCACTGTCCTGGCGACCGTCTCAGACATCGCGACCATGCTCCGCCGCGTGGCGCACTGCTGCCTCGACGAAACCGCTGAACAGCGGGTGTCCGTCACGTGGCGTGGACGTGAATTCCGGATGGAACTGGCAGGCGACGAACCACGGGTGATCGGCCAGTTCGATCACCTCGACCAGCGTGTGATCCGCCGACCAGCCCGCCACACGCAGGCCTGCTGCCTGCAGACGCGGCAGGAAATTGCCGTTGACTTCGTAGCGGTGGCGATGGCGCTCCCTGACTTCGGCACTGCCATAGATCTGGCGCACCCGCGATCCTTCCTCGAGATGACAGCGCTGCGCACCGAGGCGCATGGTGCCACCCAGATCCGACTCGCGCCCACGCCGCTCGGTGTTTCCGTCGGCGTTCATCCATTCGGTGATCAGCGCCACTACCGGATGTGCGGTCGCCGCATTGAACTCGGTGCTGTTCGCGTCGGACATTCCGGCCACATCGCGTGCGAATTCGATCACCGCCACCTGCAGCCCGAGACAGATCCCCAGATAGGGAATACGGTTCCGACGCGCGTAGCCGACGGTCTCGATCTTGCCCTCGACGCCACGCTCGCCGAACCCGCCTGGAACCAGGATCGCATCCACATCCGCGAGCACACCGGTCCCCTCGCGCGTGATCTGCTCGGAATCGATATAGCGCATCTCGATCCGCGTGCCGGTACGAATGCCCGCATGCGTCAGCGCCTCGTTCAGCGACTTGTACGCATCGAGCAGCTCCATGTACTTGCCGACCATCGCAATCGTTGCGCGCCGGTGCGTGTGCAGCTTGCCATCCACCACTGCCTGCCACTCGTCCAGCTTCGCCGGCGGGCACTCCAGGCCAAGCTTCTCGACCACAATGTCGTCCAGCCCCTCGCTGTGCAGCAGGATCGGCAGACGATAGATCATGTCGACGTCGGGAACCGCGATCACCGCACGTTCCTGTACGTCGGTGAACAGCGCGATCTTGCGTCGCGACGACTCGTCGATGGTCACCTCGGAACGACAGAGCAGGACGTCGGGCTGCAGACCGATGGCACGCATCTCCTTCACGGAGTGCTGCGTGGGCTTGGTCTTGGTCTCGCCGGCGGACCGGATGTATGGCACCAGCGTCAGATGGATGAACAACGCACGTCCTGCGCCGAGTTCACCGCGCAACTGCCGGCTCGCCTCGAGAAAGGGTTGCGACTCGATATCGCCGACCGTACCACCGATCTCGACC
>DAOLKH010000282.1:0-3272 GCA_035331685.1 Pseudomonadales bacterium | reverse complement strand
ATGATGACAGTGGGCTGTCAAAATGTGAAACAGATTGTGTTTATACTTTCGTTTCATTGAATCAATGAACCAAAGGATACCGGCATGAGCTATCTGCCGACTCTGCGCCAGTTGCGTTACTTCCTTGCACTGACCCGCCACAAGCACTTCGGTCGTGCTGCCGATGAGTGCAATGTCTCGCAGTCGGCGTTCTCGATTGCAATTCGTGAACTCGAGACTCAGCTCGAACTTTGCCTGGTCGACCGTACCTCGAAGCGTGTGACGATCACCGCAACCGGGCAGGAAATCGCGACGCTCGCACGCCACTGCCTGAACGACGCAGAGGAACTCGTCGAATTCGCGCGCAGGGAACGCACCCCGCTCGCACGCCGCATCCAGCTTGGAGTCATTCCGACGATCGCACCGTTCCTGCTGCCCCGGTTGATGCCGCAAATCGCAGGGGCGTTCCCGCAGATGAAACTGTACCTGCGCGAAGACATGACGGATAACCTGCTCACGGCACTGACCGAGGGTCGCCTCGATGTACTGCTGCTCGCTCTTCCCTGGGACATCCAGCACGCGGAAATCCTGCCGCTGTTCCGCGATCCGTTCCGGCTTGCCTGCCGTAGCGGCTCATCACTGCTCGAATCCGGGCGTGTCCGTGCCGACCGGCTTCCGGCGGAAAGCGTGCTGCTGCTGGAGGACGGGCACTGCCTGCGCGATCACGCGCTGTCGGCATGCCGGCTACGGCAACCCGATCGCCTGAACCGATTCGCCGCCAGCAGCCTGTTCACGCTGGTACAGATGGTCGCCGCAGATCTGGGAGTGACCTATCTGCCTGCCATGGCAGAAGGTTCGTCGTTGCTCGAGGGCACCGGTATCGTCACCCATGCCCTGGACGCCCGAGCCTACCGTGACATCGGCCTGGTATGGCGCGAGGGCAGCGCCCGCGCGGATGAATTCCGCGAACTCGGCACACTGATCGATGCCTGCCGACCCGTCGGGGTGCTGGATCTTCCTGGTCACTGACCGGGTTTCCAGCAACACTGACCCCAGTCACCCGAAAAAGCGCTGTCGCAAAACCCCTTGAGCGTTCACGTGGTCTGCGTGTGACGATACCTCCGCACCGGTGGGACGCCACAAATGCATCCCTGCAGGCTCGAGTGCCGCATCCCCGCGGCACACGCCCCGATGCGGAGGTATCGCCACACGCCTCGTAATGTTTTGCGGCCCCCTCGCAACAGCCGGTTTGTCGCACAAGGCCCCAAAATGTAACTCGACTATATAGTCATCCATGTATATCGTATACGTGAGTTACTAACTGCCCAGCGGCCACATGTCCCATCCCGAACTGGACCACAGTTGCGGATTCCTGATCCACGACACAGCCCGACTGATCCGGCGTCGCTTCGATCTTGCGATTCGCGACCTTGGTCTGACCCAGGCCAAATGGCGAGTGCTCGCAACGTTGCGTGACAACCCTGGCATCTCGCAGTCCGAACTGGCCGAACGACTCGATATCGAACGCGCACCACTCGGTTCGGCGCTGACCTGGCTGGAACACGCCGGCTGGATACGGCGCGAAATCGATTCCGGGGATCGCCGTATCCGCCGCGTCCGCCTGCTCGACGAGGCCAGCCCGACCCTGGACCGGATGAGCGAGCGCTTTCGCGCCGTTGAAAATCATTACCTGCGGGGTTTCGACAGCGACGAGATCACCCGGATGCTGGCGAATCTGCGACTGATTCGCGACGGCATGCGTGGTTCCAATCCTTCGGATCGTTCGCAGAACACCATCACGCCTCCCCAGGCGAGCACCTCGCAGCCGGATGCCATACAGGCACAAGCAGCCGATGCGACCGGGGAGACCTATATCCGCCTGCTGTTCGAATGCGCACGACTGCTGACCCGGCGTTTCGACGTGCGCCTGGCCGAGCTGGGATTCACACGCAACCAGTGGCTGGTGATCAACACCGTTTATCGTCATGAAGGCCTGCGGCAATCGGCAATCGCCGAAGCCACCGAAATCCGTCCGGCAGCGCTGGGTCGCCTGATCGATTCGCTGCAGTCCGATGGCTGGCTCGAGCGTCGGGCCGACCCCCGTGACCGACGTGCCAACCGTCTGTTCCTCAGCCCGCGTGCCCGGCACCTGCTCGCTGGCATGCACAAGCGCTTCGAACTGCTGCACGCCGGGCTGATGCGCCCGCTTGGTGCGCTGCGCCAGCAACATCTCGCAGCAACACTGGCCTGGATCCGCCAGCGCCTGCTCGAACAGACCCCGCAAACCCACGAACCACGACGCGCCGGAGCCGAACGATGACCACACCGACACCTGAGCCGCAGGCAGCCGCGACCGGGATGATCGCGAGCAACCGCGCCGTGCGCCGACGCCGCCTCGCCATCGCCGCGATCGTGGTCTGTCTCGTCGGGAGCGCCTGGTGGGTCTACCAGCGCTACACGCACATCTATAGCGAAGATGCCCGCATCGCGACCGACATGATCGAGGTCAGCGCGAAGCTCGCCGGACAGATCACGAACCTGGCGGTGTCGCAGGGTGATCGGCTCGAACCGGGCGTGCTGATCGCCCAGATCGACGATCGCGCGGCGCAGTTGGTGCTCGGCGAACTGCAAGCCCAGCATCAGACGATGCTGTCGACCTCCAGGCGGCTCGAGGCACAGATCGACATGGTCGATATCGAATCAGGAGGGCGACTCAGCGCGTCGCGTTCACAACTCTCCGCTGCCGAAGCCTCGCTGAAGTCCGTCGCGTCGGATCTCGACTTCAAGCGCAACGAATGGGAACGGGCCCAGTCGCTGCGTACGCGCCAGATCATCTCGCAGCAACAGTGGGAGAATGCACGCAACGCCTTCCACCAGTCCGAGCAGCAGCACCAGCGTGCGCAGGCAGAAGTGGCGAGCGCGCGCGCCAACGTGACTGCGACCGAGGCATCGCTGGGGCAACTGAAAGTGTTGCGCAACGAACTCGACGGCAGCCGGCATGAACTCGAGCGCATCACGATGTCGATCGACAGACAGAAGGTGATCATCACGGATCTGCGCGTCACCAGCTCGGTCGGCGGCATCGTCGACGAGACCTTCGTGCACCAGGGTGAATACGTCGTCCCCGGTCAGCGGCTGCTGATGATGCACGATCCGGCGAACATCTGGATCGATGCGAACATCAAGGAAACGGACATCCGCCATGTCGTGCTGGGCGCACCGGTCGCAATCAGCGTCGACGCATACCCCGACCGCAAGTTCAACGGCAAGGTGATACGCATTGGCAACGCGGC
>DAOLKH010000281.1:0-3272 GCA_035331685.1 Pseudomonadales bacterium | reverse complement strand
CGGGTGGCGAACCGGACCGGACTCAGGCTTCGCATAGCGCCGCGTGACCCATACCGCTACGGCATGGTCATGGTGCTCGACGATGCCAGTTCGCTGCTGCTGAAGTCGGAGACTACGGATGGCGCGGGGCGGGTGCTGGAGCGCTTCCAGTTCGTGGAGCTGGAGATTGGCAATGCGATGCCGGCAAGCGAGTTCGGTGCAGACGGCGTCGAGGAGACACACCCGGAGCCCGCAACCGACACCGTGCCGGCATTCGGATGGACGGTATCGTGGCTGCCGCAGGGATTCGTGCAGAGCGGGGACGCTGCGCGTCGGCCTGCGGATGGCGTGGATCCGGTCGAGATCCGCACCTATACCGACGGACTTGTGGTGTTTTCGATTTTCGTTGAACGCGCATCCACACATCAGGGCGGAGCTGGCGTTGCCTCGCGTGGTGCAACGGTGTCCTTCGTCGTTCCACGCGGGCACGGGCACCTGGTCACGGTGGTTGGCGAGATCCCGGTCGGAACTGCCCAGCTGATTGCGAACGCGGTCAATTTCCCGGACGAAGACTGATGTTGATCGAATGTGCCCGGGTCGTGCGCGTGGCTGGCGACGCGTGCTGGGTCGAGGCGCCCGGCGCTGCCGGTTGCAGCGCCTGCGCGAGCGGCAAGGGTTGCGGTGGTGGAACCATGAGTCGGCTGTTCGGAGATCGACGGATGCCGTTGCGCGTGCGTGTGCCGGTGGAGCTGGCACCAGCGGTCAGTGACGTGGTCGAAATCGGCATGCCGGCGAGCGGTGTGGCGGGTGCGTCCCTGCTGACGTACCTGCCACTGCTGGCAGGGCTCGTGCTTGGCGCCGTACTCGGTACCGTGCTCGGTGGTCCGGGTGCCGGAGAGGGCGCCGCGATCGCCGGTGCTGCAGGCGGGTTGCTGCTGGCGCTGGGCGCCTTGCGCCTGCTGGACGGTCCGGCACGGCGGTTGCTCGGCGAGCCGACCGTACTCAGGATCCTGTCGTCGTCGCTTGCAGGTGGTTGATATGGCTGGTGTTACGTTCCTTTCTGGAGACCCCATGAAACGCAACTGGATGTTCGTACCGTTCGTGTTCCTGTTCTCGCTCGTGCTGAGTGATCTGGCGCGCGCGGCGGCATTGCCTGATTTCACGGGTATCGTCGAGCGCAATTCGGGTGCCGTGGTCAAGATTCTCAGCATACAGAAGGCGTCCGGGATGGCCGGTCTGCCGCCCGATATCGATCCGCGCATGCTCGAACAGATGCCGGAGATCTTCCGTCACCTGTTCCAGAACCGCGGTCAGCCACAGCGTGAACGCCAGTCGATGGGGTCGGGTTTCATCATCTCGCAGGACGGCTACATCCTGACCAACCACCACGTCGTCGACGGGGCGGATTCGGTGCAGGTGCGGCTGCTCGACCGGCGCGAGTTCGACGCGAAGGTCATCGGCAGCGATCGCCGTTCCGACATCGCACTGTTGAAGATCGACGCCAAGGATCTGCCCGTCGTCAGTTTCGGCAATGCAGACGAGCTGAAGGTCGGCGAGTGGGTGGTGGCGATCGGTTCTCCGTTCGGCCTCGATTATTCGGTTGCGGCCGGCATCGTCAGTGCGCGTGGGCGCAGTCTGCCGAGCGAGGACAACGCGAACTACGTGCCGTTCATCCAGACTGACGTGGCAATCAACCCGGGCAACTCGGGTGGGCCGCTGTTCAACCTCGCGGGCGAGGTGGTGGGCATCAATTCGCAGATCTATACGCGCAGCGGCGGTTCGATCGGGCTGTCGTTCGCGATTCCGATTTCGGTCGCGATCAACGTTGCCGAGCAGTTGAAGAGTTCGGGTCATGTGGTGCGCGGCTGGCTCGGCGTTGGCATCCAGGACGTCGATCGCGCGCTGGCAGAAAGCTTCGGGCTCGACAAGCCTGCCGGAGCGCTGATCTCGCAGCTCGAGCCCGATGGGCCGGCAGAGAAGGCAGGCGTGCACGTCGGCGACATCGTGATCTCCTTCGATGACAAGCCGATCAGCGAATCTGCAGACTTGCCGCATGTCGTCGGGCTGGTCAAGCCGGGAACGCAGGCGCAGATGCGGGTGATCCGTGAAGGCAAGCCGGTGGATCTGCGCATCAAGGTCGGCGAACTGCCCGGCGATGACAAGGGAACGCAGGTGGCGAAGGTCTCGACCAATGGTGGGCGCCTCGGGCTGGTCGTGGAGGATCTTGACGCCCGGCAGAAGTCGAACCTGCATGTTGCCGGCGGTGTGGTGGTGCGCGAGGTGGTCACCGGCACGCCGGGCGAGCGCGCCGGCCTGTTGCCGGGAGACGTGATCACGCAGATCGGGCGGCTGATCGTGCGCGACGCTGCAGCGTTTCGCAACATCGTTGCGGGCCTGCCGGCCGGCACGCACGTGCCGGTGCGCCTGCTGCGAAACGGCCAAGCCGGTTTCGTGGCGATCCGTATCGAGGACCAGTGACCAGGAAGCGTGAACGGCAGGTCGAGCTTCGACCGCCAATCGTGTAGTATTCCGCGCTTTTGCGAGGGGTCGTCGGCGCCGCCCTGACGTACAGTAGGCGGCCGTCCGGTCGACCCCGAAGTTTTCAAAGGCACGTGGTACAGCGCGGGTGACAGCCCTCAACCTGATTCGCAATTTTTCCATCATCGCGCACATCGACCATGGCAAGTCGACGCTCGCCGATCGTTTCATCCAGGTCTGCGGCGGCCTCAGCGGCCGCGAGATGCAGGAGCAGGTGCTCGACTCGATGGACATCGAGCGCGAGCGCGGCATCACGATCAAGGCTCAAAGCGTCACGCTGTCGTATCGCGCACGCGATGGTCGCGCATATCAGTTGAACTTCATCGATACGCCAGGGCACGTCGACTTCTCGTATGAGGTCTCGCGTTCGCTGGCTGCCTGCGAGGGTGCGCTGCTGGTCGTGGATGCCGGGCAGGGCGTGGAGGCGCAGTCGGTTGCGAACTGCTATACCGCGATCGAGCAGGGCCTCGAGGTGCTGCCGGTCCTGAACAAGATGGATCTGCCGCAGGCCGAACCCGAACGGGTCGCGCAGGAGATCGAGGACATCATCGGCATCGATGCCTCGCATGCGTGTCGGGTCAGTGCAAAGAGCGGTCTCGGCATTCCCGACCTGCTCGAGGAGCTGGTGCGCGTCATCCCGCCCCCGCAGGGTGATCCCGAGGCACCGCTGCAGGCGCTGATCATCGATTCCTGGTTCGACAGCTACCTTGGCGTGGTGTCGCTGGTGCGGGTGGTCAACGGGCGTCTGCGCGTAC
>DAOLKH010000280.1:0-3275 GCA_035331685.1 Pseudomonadales bacterium | reverse complement strand
CCGCCTGCTGATCTACGATCCCTCGAGTGCACCGGGTGGCCGGGTTCGTCTCAGGGATATCCTGCAGTTGTTCGAAAGCCGGCTGCACATGGCACCAGTGCTGCGCCGGCGCCTGGCCGAGGTCCCGCTCGGGCTGGACTATCCGTACTGGGTCGAAACTTCCGATTTCGACCTCGAGTTCCATGTCAGACACATCGCACTGCCAAAGCCGGGAGACTGGCGCCAGCTATGCATCCAGGTCGCACGACTGCATGCGCGTATCCTCGATCGTTCCCGGCCACTGTGGGAGGCGTACGTGATCGAGGGTCTGGACAAGATCGAAAACTTGCCGCGCGGCTCGTTCGCGCTGCTGCTGAAGCTGCACCATGCTGCGATAGATCCCGCACCGGCGTCCGATATCGTTGGAGCGATGCACGACACCAGTCCCGAGCGCAGCGAAGCAACCGCTGCAAGGCCGCCACGCTGGCGTCCCGAAGCGATCCCTGCCACGAGCGGTCTGCTCGCACGCGCGTGGTTGAATACCCTGCGCCAACCGACCCGGCTCGCACGCACACTGCTCAGCAACGCCCCGGGCATCTCCGGACTGCGCGGTGCACTGCAACGCCATCGCCTGCTGGCCACACGTGAACGACCACCGACTCGGTTCAACGGCACGGTCAGCGCACACCGCAGCTTCGATGCGCGTTTCTATCCGCTCCAGGCCATACACAACATCCGCAACCTTGCACCCGGTGCCACCGTCAACGACGTCGTCGTCACGCTGATTGGCGGAGCGTTGCGGCGTTACCTGCTGGCTACGGGGGAACTGCCACCGGCAAGTCTGATCGCCGGCGCCCCGATCAACATCCGTGCGCGCGAGGACGCTGACGGCGGCAGGGTGCAGATGATGACCCTGACGCTGTATACCGACATCGCCGATCCGGTGGAGCGCCTGCACCAGGTGCACGAGGAGTGCCTGGCATCGAAGGAGTACGCCCATTCCATTGGTGCGCGTGCATTGACCGATCTGACCCAGGCGGTTTCGCCACGTCGAGGGTCGCTCGGACTGCGGGCAGCGAGCCAGACGATGCTGATGTCCGAAGGCGCAGCGCCCATCAACACGGTAATCTCGAACATCCCCGGCGCCCAGGTTCCGCTCTACCTGTGTGGCGCACGCCTGCTGTGCAGCACAGGCCTGGGAGCGGTGCTCGACGATATGGGTCTGGTCCACCTGGTACCGAGCTACCACAACGGGATCTCGATCGGCTTCACTGCGTGTCGCGACATGCTGCCCGACCCGACCGTCTACGGTGGATGCATCCACGACAGTTACGAGGAACTGAACGCCGCGGCCCGCGCCCTCGGTCGCCGCCGCAGTCACAGCCGGCGCAGTCGGCACACACGCCACAACTGATCCGCCGCACACGGGCCTGCGTATAACGAAGCCTTTCCGGAGAACCGTAGATGATCGACGAACTCGCTGCGAACTATCACCGCGCCCTTGAACTCCTCGGCGAGGACCCCGGGCGCGAGGGATTGCGCGACACGCCACTACGCGCTGCGAAGGCAATGGCCTTCCTGACCGACGGCTACCGGATGAACCTGCACGAAATCGTCAACAATGCGGTGTTCCAGTCGGACAACGACGAAATGGTGGTGGTGCGCGACATCGAGCTCTACTCGCTGTGCGAACACCATCTGCTGCCCTTCATCGGCCGCTGCCACGTCGGCTATCTGCCGACCGGCAAGGTGCTCGGGCTATCGAAGATCGCTCGCATCACGGACATGTTCGCGCGTCGCCTGCAGATTCAGGAAAACCTCACGCTGCAGATCGCCAACGCGGTCGAGGAAGTCACCGGCGCCAAGGGCGTCGGCGTGGTCATCGAGGCACGCCACATGTGCATGATGATGCGCGGCGTGCAGAAGCAGAACTCGGTGATGACGACTTCGGTGATGCTCGGGTGCATGCGCAACAGTGCCGCCACGCGTCAGGAATTCCTGTCGCTGGTACGTGGCTGTTCTTAGCCTCACAGCGTCCTTCGCAACGTCTCGCAAACGATCGCGCTCTGCAGCAGCACGCCCAGAAACAGCAATCCTGCAAAACGCCGGTTGAACGCGAAGGCCTGCGGTGCGAACCACAGCGGCCAGAGCGCACCGACACGGCCCGCGGGCGCGCTGATCGGACGTGGCTGCGCCAGCAGCCCGCCCAGCATGGCCGACAGCGCCGTCATCGGCAGTACCGCCACACGTGCCGCGATCGCCCTGCGCGTGACGATGCATTCACACCGATGGGACGCCGCAAATGCATCCCTGCAGACTCGAGCGCCGCATCCCTGCAATGGATGCTCTCCCGTGCCTGCGCCTCACCGCGCCGCGCCGTGTGAGATTGAAAACCCTGTGCTAGTCTGCTTGCCGTTATGGCGTGCTTCGTGGTTTGCACCCGGATCGACGCGACAAGACAAAGGAATCGGGACTGCAAATGTATGTAGTGATCGGACTGGTGGTCGTGCTGGCATCGTGCGTCGTGGGCTTCCTGCTCTCCGGCGGCAAGCTGCTTGCCCTGTTCCAGCCCTTCGAACTGCTGATCATCGGCGGTGCGGCACTCGGTGCGATGGTGATGTCGAATCCGCTCGGGGTGACGATCAACGTGCTGAAGTCGGGCGCGACGCTGTTGAAGCCCTCGCCCTTCGGCAAGGAGACCTACCTTGCGCTGTTCGGCCTGCTTTACGATCTGTTCAACAAGATGCGGCGCGAAGGCCTGCTCGGCATCGAGAAGGACATCGACGACCCTGAAGGCAGCCCGATCTTCACCAAGCATACGGGGATCGACCGCATCCACGGAGCACGCGAGTTCATCATCGATTACCTGCGCGTGATGACCCTCGGCGGCGTCGCGACGCACGATCTGGACGCGCTGTTCGATGCCGAACTCGAGACACACCATGCGGAATCGCATCTCGTTTCGGGCGCGCTGAGCAAGGTTGCCGATGCGCTGCCGGGCTTCGGTATCGTCGCTGCCGTGATGGGGATCGTGATCACGATGTCGCACATCGGCGGCCCTCCGGCGGAACTCGGCCAGCACGTGGGCGCAGCGCTGGTCGGCACCTTCCTCGGCATTCTGCTTTCCTACGGTGTCGTCGGCCCGACCTCGACGTACCTGGAGCATCTGGCGCGCGAGGAGGCGAAGTTCTTCGAGTGCATCAAGGTTGCGATGATGGCGAGCTTCTCGGGTGCTCCGCCACAACTCGCGGTCGAGTTCGGCCGCAAGATCGTCTATCACGCGATCCGCCCGACCT
>DAOLKH010000279.1:0-3291 GCA_035331685.1 Pseudomonadales bacterium | reverse complement strand
TGCCACTGCACGCGGTACCCGGACTGATCACGCGCGGCATGCTGGAAGAAGTACTGCACATCCTGCATCACGACCTGCGGCACCATTTCGGCATCGAACACCCGCGCATACTGGTGGCCGGCTTGAACCCGCACGCTGGCGAAGGGGGGCATCTGGGACGCGAAGAGATCGAGGTGATCTCACCGGCGCTCGAGGCGCTGCGTGCCGAAGGCATGGAGCTCATTGGTCCGCTGCCGGCCGATACCCTGTTCACGCCGGCACGGTTGCGCACAGCAGATGCCGTGCTGACGATGTACCACGACCAGGGGCTGCCGGTACTGAAGCACATCGGCTTCGGCAACTCCGTGAACATCACGCTCGGGCTGCCGATCATCCGCACCTCGGTCGACCACGGCACCGCGCTCGATCTGGCCGGCAGTGGCACTGCCGACACCGGCAGCCTGCGCTGTGCACTGCAGACCGCACGCGACATGGTGGCCGGGAGCCGTGCACGACGTGCTGCGGATGCACGCTGATGCACCACGCAAATCCCGCGCACCGCCCGCGCAAGCGCTTCGGACAGCATTTCCTCGTCGACCGACAGGTGATCGAGCGCATCGCGCGCGCGATCGATGCGCGAGCCACGGACACGATCGTCGAGATTGGACCCGGTCTTGGCGCACTGACCCGTGCGCTGATCGCGAGCGGCGCGCGCCTGCATCTCGTCGAGCTCGATCGCGACCTGGCCGCCAACTGGCAGCAGCACGCAGGTGAACGGCTTACCGTGCATCCGGTCGACGCGCTCGATTTCGACTTCGGGGCGCTTGCACCGACGCCAACGGCACTGCGCATCGTTGGCAACCTGCCGTACAACATTTCGACTCCACTGCTGTTCCACCTGCTTGCACAGGATGAATGCATCCTCGACATGCACTTCATGCTGCAGCGCGAGGTGGTCGCGCGTCTGGCTGCACAACCAGGATCGGCGGACTACGGCAGGCTCGGCGTGATGGTGCAGTACCGCTGCGACGTGGAGCCGCTGTTCGACGTGCCGCCACGAGCCTTCGAACCACCGCCGCGCGTGATGTCAGCGGTGGTGCGCCTGCTCCCTCAACCGTTCGTGCACGGTCGCGCCAGTGATTACCGCATGCTGGAAAGGGTGGTCAGGGAGGCCTTCGGGCAGCGACGCAAGACGCTGCGCAACGCACTGTCGACAGTGCTCGACGCAGATGTCCTGCGCGAAATCGGCATCGAGCCGACGCGACGCGCAGAGACCCTGCAGATTGCCGAGTTCGTGGCGATCGCAAACGCGGCCACAGGTGCCGTGCAGGAGCGGGACTGATGGCAACGTATGCGATCGGTGATGTGCAGGGATGCTTCGATCCACTGCGTCGCCTGCTCGATATGGTGCGTTTCGATCCGTGCCAAGACCGCCTGTGGTTTGCCGGCGATCTGGTCAATCGTGGCCCGGACTCGCTCGAGGTGCTGCGCTTCGTGCACGCGCTCGGAGAGCGGGCGGTCAGCGTGCTCGGCAACCATGACCTGCATCTGTTGGCGGTCGCCGAAGGCGTGCGCAAGCCGACACGCAAGGACTCGCTGAATGCAACCCTCGAGGCGCCCGACCGGGAAATGCTGATCAACTGGATTCGCACCTGGCCGCTGGTTCATCGCGAAGCCGCGCACCCGTACGTGATGGTGCACGCGGGAATCCCGCCGCAGTGGGACATCGCCGACGCATTGCGGCTCGCGCGCGAGGTCGAGCTCACGCTGCGCGGCCCGGATTGCAGCGGATTTCTGCACCACATGTACGGCAATTTCCCTGATGTCTGGGACGAATCCCTCACGGGATTCGAGCGCCTGCGCCTGATCACGAACTACCTGACGCGCATGCGCTTCTGCTCGTCTGAGGGACGGCTGGACCTCGACAACAAGGGCGGCCCCGCCGACGCCAACCCCGGCTTTGCACCGTGGTTCGCACACACTGCACGGCGCGGCACATCCGCGCCGGTCATCTTCGGGCACTGGGCCGCACTCGAAGGGGCGCCCGGAGTGGCCGGCGTCCACGCGCTCGACACCGGATGCGTGTGGGGCGGCCGGTTGCGCGCGCTGTGCCTGGACGATGGCAGGCTGATCCATTGTGACTGCTGAGCGGTGCCAGCGCCGCGGAATTGGTTAGACTGTCGGCGTTTCCACCCCTCGACAGACGACTGTGCGCATATTCCTTGTCGGCGGCGCCGTGCGCGATACCCTGCTCGGACTTCCGGTCACCGAACGTGACTGGGTAGTCGTCGGTGCAACCGCGGAGCAGATGCTCGCACGTGGCTATCGCCAGGTGGGGCATGATTTTCCCGTATTCCTGCATCCACAGACCGCAGAGGAATACGCGCTCGCACGCCGCGAACGCAAGAGCGGCCATGGATACCACGGCTTCAGCGTCGAGAGCGATGCATCCGTGTCGCTGGAAGAGGATCTGTCGCGTCGCGATCTCAGCATCAACGCAATGGCGATGGATGCCGACGGTCGCCTGATCGATCCGTGGGGCGGCGGACGCGACCTGCATGACCGCGTGCTGCGGCATGTGTCTGCCGCATTTTCCGAGGATCCGCTGCGGGTACTGCGAGTCGCCCGCTTCATGGCGCGCTTCGCCCGTTTCGGCTTTCAGGTGCATCCGCAAACGCTCGCGCTGATGCGCGAGATCGTCGCCAGCGGCGAGCTTGCGCACCTGGTCGCCGAACGCGTGTGGGTCGAGATGCGGCGGGCGCTGGCCGAACCCTCACCGCAGGAGTTCGTGCGCACACTGCGCGCCTGCAATGCGCTTGCCGCCGTGCTCCCCGAGGTCGACGCGCTGTTCGGCGTCCCGCAGCCAGCCGAGCCACATCCAGAAATCGATACCGGCGAGCACGTGCTGCTCGCGTTGCGGGCCGCTGCACGCCGCGGGCTGTCGGCACCCGCGCGCTTCGCAGTGCTGGTGCACGATGTTGGCAAGGCGCTCACGCCGCGCGATCGCTGGCCTTCGCACATCGGGCACGAACAACTCGGCGCGCCGGCAGTGCGCACGCTGTGCACACGCCTGCGCGTACCGAACACCTGGCGCGAACTCGCGGTTCTGGTATGCCTGCACCACACGCGCTGCCACGGCGCCATGCAGATGCGTGCAGCGGCACTGGTCAGGCTGCTCGAGGATCTCGATGCCCTGCGCCAGGGCGAGCGTTTCGAGGAATTTCTTGCCGCATGCGACGCCGATGCGCGCGGCAGGACCGGCTTCGAGGAGCGTGACTACTCCAGCCCCCAGCGGCTGCGCCGCGCGCGCGA
>DAOLKH010000278.1:0-3318 GCA_035331685.1 Pseudomonadales bacterium | reverse complement strand
AGTACGTATTCGGCCGGAGCGGCGCCGGCACGATCACGGTAGGTGATGACGCCGTCACTCAGCGCGATGCGCTGCAACAGCAGGCGGGTCGGAGCGGTGGTGGCCTTCGGTTCCGGCGCCGCCGGCTCTGCGGCAACGCTCGCCGCCAGCAGGGCCAGATTGTTGCGGCCTTCGGGATCGCGGTCGATCAGCAGGTCCAGGCCGTCGAGCTGGATGTCCGCGCACGTCCAGGCCCACCGAAACAGGCTGGAGAACTCGAAATCGATCAGCAAGTGACGAAATCCTGCCAGCGGCTGGCCGTCCGCTTCCTGCAGACGGAAATCATCGGCCTCGAGCCTGAACAGAAACGGGTTGAAGCGTACTGCGCCGATGCTGGCCTCGCGCTGCAGGGTGTCGTGGGCAAACCGGGGTACGGCACGCTGCGCCAGCCAGGGCAGCAACAGAAAGCCAAGCAGCGCGTACGCCACCACTGCAGCCGCAGCCACCTGAACGGCCCTGCGGCGCACTGCACGCAGCAGCAGTTCCCGCAGAGCGGTCACCCCGTTCATGTTCGGGCTGCGGGAGCCGGCTGTGTTCCCCGGATCAGCCGACCCGGCAGCGCGCCCGTGTGACGGCCATCGCGGAACGTCACCACACCGCTTTTGATGGTGGCGCGGTAACCATCGGCGTGCTGCACCACACGGCGCCCGGCAGCCGGAAGGTCGTACACCACCTCGGGGGCGTGCAGGCGCAGTGCATCGAAGTCGATCACGTTGATGTCCGCCAGCATGCCGGGCTTCAGCGTGCCACGATCCTCCAGACCCGCCGCCTGCGCGGTTCGTCCGGTCATCTGGTGCACGGCCCATTCCAGCGCAAACCGCTCGCCACGGGTGCGGTCGCGTACGTAGTGCTGCAGCACATAGGTAGGCATGCTGGCATCGCAGAGCACACCGCAGTGCGCACCACCATCGGCAAGGCTGAGCACGGTGCTTTCATCCTTGAGCATTTCCACCTGGGCGCTGAGGTCACCCGCGCCGTAACCGAACACCGGGTAATAGAGCATGCCGCGCCCTTCGTTGGCCAGCAGCGCGTCGTAGGCGACCTGTGCCGGAGATACACCAGCACGCCGCGCGATGGCACCCACGCTGTTGGAGGGATGCTGCTCGTAGTCGGGCGGATCACCCAGCACGAAGAAATTGTCGAAATCGCTGCCGAGCGCATCCACCAGCTCGTGGCCTGTCGGCACTGGCCTTTCCGACAACAGCCGCGCGCGGTACTCCGGATCACGCAGCATTGCCACGCGCTCGGCGCCGGTCAGTGCCAGCACTTCGCCCGCGCTGGGGCAGAGCATGAACGGATTGGCCGAGCCCTCCCAGCCCATCAGGATGCTGACCGGGCGACCTGCCACATGGGGTACCAGCCGCGCACCTTCGGCGTTGGCCTGTTTCACATACGCAAGCTGTTCGCGAATGCGCGCTGCATCTGCGTCGCGGCGATAGAACAGCACGAAGTTGACGGGGCGGCCGGTCGAGAGCGACAGGCGCTTCATCCAGTCCATTTCACGCTGCCAGTCGTGGAAGTCGGACACGACCTGGTACAGACCGTGCCCGTGCTCGCCGAGCACCGCGCCGATGCGCAGCAGCTCGGCTTCGTCGGCGTAGGTACCCGGCATCACGTCGCCATCGCGGGTCCGGTGCAGCTCGGTACGCGAGGTGCTGAAACCGAGCGCCCCGGCTGCCAGCCCTTCGCGCACGATCTCGACCATGCGCTGGATGTCTTCCTCCGTTGCCGCTTCGTTGTGCACACCGCGCTCGCCCATGACGTAACAGCGCACGGCGCAGTGCGGCACCTGGGCCGCAATGTCGATGACGCGCTCGCAGCGATCCAGGGCGTCCAGGTACTCAGGGAAGCTTTCCCACTCCCAGGTGATGCCTTCGTGCAGCGCGGAACCCGGAATGTCCTCGACGTCCTCCATCACGCGGATCATGCGATCGCGCTCCTCCGCGGTGGGCTTGCAGGGAGCAAAACCCACCCCGCAGTTGCCCATCACCACGGTGGTGGTGCCGTGAACGGACGAGGGTTCGAGGATAGGATCCCAGGTCGCCTGCCCGTCGAAATGCGTGTGCACATCGACCCAGCCCGGCGTCACCAGCAGTCCGCTGGCGTCGATTTCCTCGCGTCCCCCGCCACCGACCTGCCCTACCTGGACGATCCTGCCGCCCCTGACCGCCACATCAGCACTGAAGCGATCACGCCCCGTACCGTCGACGATGATGCCGTTGCGAATGACCAGATCGAACATGAACCTGTCCTCGTTGATGGTCTTATGGATCGATTCTACTTCGCGTGCGGGCTGACGTAGTCGCCGACCGTGGTGCGGAACGCGACGTTCAATCGATTCCAGCCGTTGATCGCGATCACCGCAAGCGTCAGGTCGACGAGCGCCTTCTCGTCGAAGTGCTTGCGCGCCTCGGCATAGATATCGTCGGGAACGTCGTGCGTCGTGGCGATTCCGGTGACGGCTTCGGTCCACGCCAGCGCGGCGCGCTCGCGTTCGCTGTAGCAGGGTGCGTCGCGCCATGCGGGCAACAGGTACAGACGCTGTTCGGTCTCGCCCCGTGCGCGCGCGTCCTTGCTGTGCATGTCCAGACACCACGCGCAGCCGTTGATCTGCGATGCGCGCGACTTGACGAGCTCGAGCAGGGATTCCTCGATGCCCGATTTCTGAACCTGCATCTCGAAGTGAAGCATCGCCTTGAAGGCATCGGGCGAGGCGGTCTTGTAGTCCAGTCGTTGTTGCATGGTTTTACTCCGGTGGTGGTGAAGATACGTACGGGCGACCCGCGGTCGCCCCCCCCAGATGTACGGGCGAGCGGCCGCTCGCCCCTACAATCCGATGAATCGCATTCCCATCGTAGGGGCGAGCGGCCGCTCGCCCCTACGGTCGATCCGTCGCCGGGGTCGGCTGGTAGAAGTCGGTCTTCCAGATCTGCTCCTCGAGCTTCAGATGAGCGATTCGCCATCCCTCGGGCGTGCGCACGGCCTGCACGGTGTAGATGCCCCCGGCGGCCATCGGGCGGTTGTGCATGTAGTACTTCATCGTCGCAATATCGCCGTGCAGCTCGACGAGGTGATTCTCCACGAAGTGCCAGGGCAGGGCCTGCCATCCCTTCCGATGACCGAGGCTCTTCGTCAGCCACGCATAGATCTTCTCGAAGCCCTCGAGCCGCTCGTGAAGATCGAGGGGCTTCTCGCCAACGCCTACGTATTCGGCCACCGCATCCGGCGTGAACGTTCGTGCGAGCAGCGCCCGATCGAGCGTGTCGATGCCCCAGGCAT
>DAOLKH010000277.1:0-3321 GCA_035331685.1 Pseudomonadales bacterium | reverse complement strand
CGGCGCTGCTGCGCCCGCTGGTCGGGTTCTATCTGCGTCGCCAGTTTGCCGGGGTGCACGACGTCGCGTCGTTCCAGAAGGTCATCGAAAAGTACATGACAGCGATGATCCAGGACAGCACCAGCGACTTCACGGTCAGCGGACTGGAGCGCCTCGATCCTGCCCGCCCCTGCCTGTTCATAGGCAATCATCGCGACATCGTGCTCGATCCGGCGTTCGTCAATTACGCTCTGTACAGCGGCGGGCACGACACGGTGCGCATCGCGATCGGCGATAACCTGCTGACACGCGATTACGTGGCCGACCTGATGCGGCTGAACAAGAGCTTCATCGTGCGCCGCTCGGCGAAGGCGCCACGGCAGATGCTCGCGGCGCTGCAGGAACTGTCGGCGTACATCGCATATTCGGTACTCGACGAGCGTGCGCCAGTGTGGATCGCGCAGCGCGAGGGACGTGCGAAGGACGGCTGGGACCGCACCGATCCGGCGATCATCAAGATGCTGGCGCTGGCGAAGCCGCGCAACCTGTCGCTGACGGCGCATGTGATTGCGCTGAACATCGTCCCGGTTTCGATTTCCTACGAGTGGGATCCCTGCGATGCCATGAAGGCGCGCGAGCTGTATCTGCGTACGACGCAGGGAGGCTACGCGAAGGAGGACAACGAGGACGTCGCCAGCATTGGCCAGAGCATCACCCGACCGAAAGGCGCCGTGCACGTGAGCTTCGGCGAACCGCTCGCAGGCGAGTTTGCCGACCCCGAAGAGGTCGCCGCCGAAATCGACCGCCAGGTGCTGGCTCTCTATCGCATCCACGACAGCAACCTGGCGGCGTACCGGCGCTTGCGCCATCGGCTCCCCAAGGGATTCGGCGACGGCAGTACGCTGGTCGTCGCCGATGCGGAGTTCGATGCGCGGCTCGCGGCACCGCCGCCCGAACATCGACCTTTTCTGCTCGCGATGTACGCGAATCCCTTGCTGAACCGTGCGGAATTCGACACGGCAGCGAAGGCCTGAGGGACGTCCGTCCGCACGCGGCTCAGCGTTGCCGCTCGAGCCACACCAACAGGCCCTGCGCATTCAGGTCCATGTCCATTGCCAGCAACTCGCGAAGCTCTGCCTCGCTCGATGAACTGCCTGCTGCACGCAGCAGCCCGACCGTATGGTCGAGCAATGCCGCGGCGAGGCGCTGCTGGCGCTGCTCGCCCGGCTCGCTGGCCTGCGCAAGGCACAGGTACTCGCGCAACTGGCGCTCGAGCGAGTCCGTGTGCTTCCTGCTCGCTGCGACGCGCCCGAAGTGCGTCAGGTAGCAGTAGCGCGGTTCTGCCGCCATCAGCAGCTCGAGCGAGGACAGCATGGCCTCGAACTCGAACTGCACCGGCGTCGTGGTCGGAATCAGAAACGGCTCGCCACGGCAATGCAGTTCGCGGTAGCCGATGCCGTAGGTGTCGCCGGTGAACCAGCCACGGCTCGCCTCGTCCCAGATGCAGTAGTGATGGCGCGCATGGCCGGGGGTGTCGCGTATCAGCAGTTCGCGCCGGCCGAGCGGCCAGCGACTGCCGTCAGGGGCCTGGCGCACCCGTTCGGCCGGCGCCGCGACGATCTCGCCGTACATCTCGCGCACCCCCTGCTCGCCGTAGACCGCCATCGCACCGGCGATCAGCCGTGACGGGTCGATCAGGTGACGCGCCCCCTGCGGATGCACGACCAGGGTGGCGTTCGGGCAGCGCGCGAGCAGCGCTCCGGCACCACCGGCATGATCGAGATGCACATGCGTGGGCATGATCCAGCGCACCTGCTCGGGCGCCACCTCGCAGCGCTCCAGCGCCGCAAGCAGCGTCGGCAGCGTCGGCACCGTCGCGGTCTCGATCACGGCCGCCTCGCCGTCGTCGACCATCAGGTAGCAGGCCGCGAGCCCCGGCCGGTGATAGCCGCTGTCGATACAGCTGATGCCGTGCGAAAGTGCCTCGATCATCTGATTCCCCGTCATGTCGTCGTTCTCGTGGTCGCCGCTGTCATCGATGGGCTGCTATAGTCGCCCGCCTGCTCCGCGCGAGGATGTTGCTTGCTCACCGCCGACGTCAAGAACGCGATCCAGACGGCTTACAGCAACTGGCTCGCTGCGCGCGGGGTGCGCCCGCGTGGCGGTCAGCGCGCGATGATCGCACACGTTGCCAATGCACTGGCGCGTTCCGGCGATCCCGAGGCGTCCGGCAGCCCGGTCTGTGTGGTCGAGGCCGGCACCGGTACCGGCAAGACGATCGCGTACACCGTAGCCGCGATCCCGATCGCACGCGCGCTCGGCAAGACACTGGTCGTCTCCACCGCCACCGTGGCGCTGCAGGAGCAGCTCGTGCTGCGCGACCTGCCGGATCTGCAGCAGGCGGGTGCTCTCGATTTCAGTTTTGCGCTTGCCAAGGGGCGCGGGCGCTACGTCTGCCCGGCCCGCCTCGATGCATTGCTGCGCGGCAACGACAACGCCCAGCTCTCGCTGGTCGAACAGGCCGCACCACCCGTGGATCGCGAGACACGCGAATTCGCCCGCGAGCTGTTCGGCGCGCTCGACGATGGCCGCTGGCCCGGAGACCGTGATTCCTGGACTGCAGCGATCCCGGACGCTCGCTGGGCGCTGGTCACGACCGATCACCACCAGTGCGCCGGGCGGCGCTGTCCGTGGGTTTCGAACTGTCCGTTCTTTCGCGCACGCGACGCGCTCGACGGTGTCGACTGCGTGGTCGCGAACCACGACCTGGTGCTTGCCGACCTCGCACTCGGTGGCGGCGCGGTACTGCCCGAACCGCAGGACGCGATCTTCGTCTTCGACGAGGCGCACCACCTGCCTGACAAGGCCTGTGCACACCTCACGTTCCATGCGCGTCTCGGGCTGGCGCGCCAGCACCTGGCAGAGTGCGGGGTACTGGCGAGCGGTCTGGGCAGCATGCCGGCAGCCAGCGAGACGCTGCGCCGGCGGCTGGCCGAGGTACCCGTGCTGTGTGAGGAGATCGACGCCGCGCTGGGCGAGGCCGGGCGTCTGCTCGCCGAAGTGCTGGGCACGGCCGCGGCGCCCGAGTACCGGTTGCCGCACGGCGTGGTGCCACAGCAGATCATGACGGTGGCCAGCGTGCTGGCACATGCGCTCGGCAAGCTCGATGACGCGCTGGTGGCCGGCGGTGACGAACTCGCGCGCGAACTCGACCAGGGCGGCGCCAGCGCGCAGGAACGCCACGCTGCGCTGGGACTGGCGACCGGGCGGGTGCAGCGACTGCGCGGACTGTGGTGCGCATGGGCCGAGGCGGACCCACCGGGCGAGGCGCCGCAGGCACGC
>DAOLKH010000276.1:0-3369 GCA_035331685.1 Pseudomonadales bacterium | reverse complement strand
ATCCGCTCGAAAGGCTGGCCGAACTCGTACTGCTCGCCCTGATAGTCGACCAGCGTGCCCCCGGTGGCGCGCACCGCAGCCTCCCGCAACATGCCTTCGGTCAGGTCCATCGCATCGCGGTAATCCACGTAGGCCCAGTACAGCTCGAGCATCGTGAACTCGGGATTGTGCCGCGTCGACAGCCCCTCGTTGCGAAAGTTGCGTGCAATCTCGAACACGCGCTCGAAGCCGCCGACGACGAGTCGCTTCAGGTACAGTTCGGGTGCGATGCGCAGGAACATCTCGAGATCGAGCGCGTGATGGAAGGTCACGAACGGACGGGCCGCCGCACCACCTGGAATGAGCTGCATCGCCGGCGTCTCTACCTCGAGAAAATCGCGGTCGGTGAGGTAGTCGCGCAACGCATCCACCACACGCGAGCGTGTCCGGAACACGCGCCGCGTATCCTCGTTCATGATCAGGTCGACGTAGCGCTGACGGTAACGCTGCTCACGATCCGCCAACCCGTGATACTTGTCGGGCAGTGGCCGCAACGACTTGGTCAACAGCCGCGCGCTGTCCATGTTCACGTAGAGGTCACCCTTGCCGGAACGCGCCAGCACGCCAGTCGCGCCAACGATATCGCCGATATCCCATGTCTTGATCTCGGCCAGTGTGTCGGCCGGCAACGTGTCACGGTTCACATAAAGCTGGATCTGTCCGCTGGCGTCGGCAATGACCAGGAACGTGCCACGGATACGCATGATGCGACCGGCCACGGCGACCTGGCGCCTTACGCGTTCAAGCTCCTCGCGGTCGTGCGCGGCATGCTCACGCTGCAGCGCGTCCGCAAAATACTCGCGCCGGAAGTCATTCGGGAACGCGTTGCGCCTGCCGCGGATCGCATCGAGCTTGGCACGGCGCTCCGCGATCAGACGATTCTCGTCTTTGGGCTGCGCGGTATCGGTGGTGATCATCGTGTGTACTCCGTGCGAATCACAGGCCAGCCTTCAGCGAGGCCTCGATGAAACGATCCAGGTCGCCGTCGAGCACGCCCTGCGTGTTGCTGGTCTCGACGCCGGTACGCAGATCCTTGATCCGCGACTGGTCAAGCACGTAGGAACGGATCTGGCTTCCCCAGCCGATATCGGATTTGCTGTCTTCCAGCGCCTGCAGCGCCGCACTGCGTTTCTGCAGTTCCATTTCGTACAGCTTCGCACGCAACTGTTTCATGGCGAAGTCGCGGTTCGCGTGCTGCGATCGCTGCGACTGGCACTGCACGACGATGCCGCTGGGTTCGTGCGTGATGCGCACTGCCGAATCGGTACGGTTGACGTGCTGGCCGCCGGCACCGCTCGCGCGATAGGTATCGACGCGCAGGTCTGCCGGATTGATTTCGATCTCGATCGAATCGTCGATTTCCGGCGATACGAAAACCGAAGCGAACGATGTGTGGCGGCGATTGCCTGAATCGAAAGGCGATTTGCGCACCAGACGATGCACACCCGTCTCGGTACGCAGCCAACCGAAAGCGTATTCACCCTGGAAGTGGATCGTCGCGCTCTTGATTCCGGCCACTTCACCGGCACTGCATTCCATCAGCTCCGTGGCAAAACCCTTGTCCTCACCCCAGCGCAGATACATCCGCAGCAGCATTTCTGCCCAATCCTGTGCTTCCGTACCGCCCGAACCCGCCTGGATGTCGACGTACGCGTTGGTGGCGTCGTGCTCGCCG
This sequence comes from Pseudomonadales bacterium, assembly GCA_035331685.1. Classification (GTDB taxonomy): domain Bacteria; phylum Pseudomonadota; class Gammaproteobacteria; order Pseudomonadales; family UBA5518; genus UBA5518. Next base: position 1,655 of record DAOLKH010000276.1, on the reverse strand, counting down.
CTGAACATGCGACGGAACTCCAGCTCCTCGATGCGTCGCGTCAGCGACTGCGCATCGCCCTCGAGCGCCGCAAAGGTTTGCTCGTCGTTTTCGGCAACCGTGAGCTCGAGCAGTTCAGCCGCATCGTTCAGACCGGCATCGATGGCCTCCAGCGTCTCGACCACGGCTACCAGCGAAGCACGCTCGCGACCGAGCTCCTGGGCACGCTCGGGCTCGTCCCAGACGCTCGGCTCGCTCAGTTCGAGCTCTACTTCCTGCAGCCGATCCTTGCGCTGTTCGTAGTCAAAGATACCCCCTGAGGCTCCGCGCGCGCACGCCGAGATCCTTCAAGTGGTTTTGCAGCGCGTTGATTTCCATGCCGACGGCTCCGGATGTTGCTGGGTATCAAAAAAGGCGGCGTAGTTTAACCGCCGCCCGCATCCGGCTCCAGTCACCGTGACAGTCACCGCGCCGAAGCGTGCGAGTTGCCGCCGAGCGCGCAGATCGCCGAACCGGCAACCACCGCCAGACACGAAGCAGCAGCGGTCATGGTGAGAGGACTCGATGCGAACCACGCAGGCAGCAGTTGCGCGCCGGCAACGGCACCAGCCAGCGTCACTACCGGCTGCAATGCCAGCACCGCCCCGACCCGCGAGGCTTCCCAGTGCTTCAGCGCCTCGGCGAAAGAGCCATAACCGACCAGCGTATTCAGCGCCAGGAAACCCAGCAGTGCGAGCTCCCCATGCCCAAGCTTGGCCACGACTCCAGGGCTGCTGGCCGGCAGCAGCAGCAAGGCGCTGGCGAGGTAGATTCCCATCAGCACGGCCTGAGGGGCCAGATACTGCAGCAACCGCTTCTGCGCCAGCCCATAGGCCGCCCACGCAACCGCCGCAACCACCATCAGTGCGACGCCGGCTCCGAACACCTCTGCACCGGTGCCGGCAATGCGCAGACGGTCGAAGCAGAAGATCGTGATCCCGGCGAGCAACAGCACGAACCCGCCCCACTGCAACGCGCCGAAACGCTCGCCGAACAGCCACAGGCTGCCAAGCATCAGCAGAACCGGCGCCACCTGCACCACGACCTGTGCCACCGGAGCCGTGATGTAATGCAGGCTCTGGACGTAGAAAAGCGAATTTCCGACCAACCCCAGCACGGCAATGCCGAACGGCAACGCCACCGTGCGCCAGTCGAAGCGCAACCGATGCAGGCGACCACTGGCAGCAAAAAATGCCCCAAGCGCAACACCGGCAACCGCGAAGCGAAACCAACTGATCGTCACCGCATCGATATGCGCGACCAACGGTGTCATCGCAAGCGGTACGGCACCCCATAGCAAGGCAGTCGTCAGGGCAAACAGGAAGCCGAATCCGGCGGTGTGTTTCATGGAAAATGTTCAGTCAGCACGCTGGCGTGTACAAGTGTCTCAGCCCCGGAACGCATTGACCGTCGCGATGACGGCATCAACCTCGGCAGCCGTCAACGTCGGGCCTATCGGCAGCGACACCACCTCGCGATGCATCGCTTCGGTCACCGGCCATGATTGCGACCAATGGCCGCGATACGCATTCTGGCGATGCGGCGGAATCGGATAGTGAATCAATGTCCCGATGCCCTGCCGCTCACAATGCTGCATGAAGGCTTCACGCCGTGCGCAGCGCACCACGAACAGATGC
>DAOLKH010000275.1:0-3388 GCA_035331685.1 Pseudomonadales bacterium | reverse complement strand
GAGAGGTGCGTGCACTCGGGCGCAGGGCGCTGGCGCTGGTCAGCGATGTGTCGGACGCGGACGCGGTCGATGCGCTGGTGGTGCGTACGCTCGCGGAGTTCGGGCGCGTGGATATCGTCGTGAACAATGCCGGCGCCGCGCGCGGCGACGATCGCGCGGCGGTCATCGATCTCGATCTCGATGCCTGGCGCAAGGTCATCGACGTGAACCTCAACGGCAGCTTCTACATGAGCCGGGCCTTCGGCCGCGTGCTGGTGGAGCAGGGCCAGGGAGGCAGCATCGTGAACATCTCGTCGGTCGGCGGCAAGCTGATGGCTGCACAGACGGCGGCTTATGCGGCGTCGAAGGCTGGCATCCACGCGCTCACCTGCGCGATGGCCGCCGAGGTTGGTCCGCACGGAATCCGCGTCAACGCGATCTGCCCGGGAATCATCGACACCTATCGTATCGACGACATGGGGCGTGGCGAGGAATGGCAGCGCCTGCTGACGAATTACGTACCGCTGCGCCGCGCCGGCAGCGGGCTCGATGTTGCAAACATGGTCGTCTATCTGTGCAGTGAGCAAGGCTCGTGGATCAGCGGGCAGTTGTACAACGTCGACGGCGGGATGGTGACGGGGCGCTGAGGAGCTCGGCGGATGGCGCGCTGCACATTTTCGTTTCATCCCGTGCCGCACTGCTTGGCTATACTGCGTGCCGGTTTCCCGCAATCGCCGTTGCAGGCGTCAAGAAGAATTCGAACAGGCTCTTTTGCGCATAACAGGACATGGTGAAGATGAATCCATCCGGAAGTACCCGCTTCGAGTTTGTGCAGCAACTCGCGCGCGATCTCTCGGGTGGCAAGCTGGAGCTGCCGCCGTTCCCGGCCGTTGCATTGCGCGTGCGCGACGCGCTTGCCGATCCCGGCGTATCGGTGGAGAAGGTTGCGCGCCTCGTGCTGTCGGAGCCGGTTCTGGCAGCGAGGCTGCTGCGGATCGCGAATTCGGCGCTGATGCGGCGGGGATTGGTCGAGATCACCGACATCAAGACCGTGATCTCACACCTCGGTTTCACCATGGTGCGCAGCATCGTCGTGATGGAGGCGATCGACACGGCGTTCAAGATCCCGGGGAATGGATTGTTGTACAGACGCATCGAGGGGATGCGCCGGCGCAGCGTACGGGTGGCGGTGCTTTCCCATCTGCTCGCAAGCAAGCTTGCCCGCGACAGTGTGAGAACCGACGATGCGATGCTGGCCGGGCTGTTGCATGCGATCGGCTGCTTTTACATCCTGATTCGTGCAGAGGCCTTTCCGGCAGTTTTTGGACATTCCGACGACGAACTGGGTGAGTTGATTGAGCAGTGGTATCCCAGCGTGGGGCGCGCGATCGTCGAATCCTGGGGATTCCCGGAGTCGTTTGCGGTTGCGGTGGACGAACACACGATGCTCGATCGCGAGCACCGCGGCAGGGCCGACCTCGCGGACGTCGTGCTGGCTGCACATCTGCTTGCGCAGCGTACGGGGTCGGAGCAGAACGACGGGGTCGACCTGGCAGCCGTACCTGCCTGTGTCAAGCTCGGACTGAACGAGCAGACTGCGGTCGAAGTGCTGCTCGAAGCGCAGGGAGAGCTGCGTTCGATGGCAGAAGCGTTCGACGGCTGACAGCGTGGCTACGCGCTGGCACTGACGATCCAGATTGCCGACGGCATCATGATGCAGCCGTCGCGGTAGTGGGGTGCCACTGCCGCCGCGACCTCGGCGAGCGCATCCGCGCGTGCGCCTGGACCCAGCTTCGCGAGCAGCGGCGCAGCCGGGCCGGCCTGCACCAGTGCCTCTGTCGCCTCGCCAAGCGTTGCGCCCTGTGCGAAGTTCAGGTCGATGCGCAGATCCTCGCATCGCACGCTCGTGAATCCTGCCTGCCCGAGGATGTCCTGCACACGTTCGCGCTCACCGAACGCAAACGGTCCAGGCGCATGTGGCTCGATCGGCGGCAGTTCGATGTGGCGTGCCAGCGCCTGCATCGGCAGACGCAGCCAGCCGTTGCGATCGACGCCCTGCCAACAGCAGAACACGAGCCTTGCGTCCGTGGCGCAGGCGCGACGCAGGTTCGTGAAGGCGGCGGCCGGATCAGCGAAGAACATCACACCGAAGCGTGAGAACAGCAGATCGAAGCTCTGTGGTTCGAATGCATGCGAGGCTGCATCTGCGTGCAGGAACTGCATCCGCGCAGCACCGACAGCCGTACGTGAGCGTGCAACGGCGAGCATCGGTTCCGAGACGTCGATCCCGGTGACCTGTGCGCCTGGTCCGAGCGCCTGTGCCAGCGCGAGCGTCTGGTTGCCGCAGCCGCAACCGATGTCGAGCGCACTGCGTGCTCCTGCCGCGCGCGCACGCTCCAGCAGCGGTGCGTTCAGGGTTCCGATCGAACGTTCGAAATGCGTGTCGTTCTGGGCCCACTTCTGCCCCGCTTCGCCGTTCCAGTATTCGATCTGCTTCGTGTTGTCCTGCATCGTGGTTTTCCTGTCTGCAGCCAATCAGGCGTTGTCGATCGGCAGCGGTCAGCGCGGGTGCCGCAAGTGTCAGGTGTAGGTGCGCGCTGTTCTCAGGTGGCGCTGAAGTCGAGCACGACCACCGGGATCTCGCGCGTCGTCAGCGATTGGTAGTGCGCGTACACCGGAACGCGCGCAACGAGTTCCGCCCACAACGATTCCCGTTCGCTGCCTGTGGTCACGCGTGCCCGGGCGTGGTGACGGCGACGCTGAACGTAGACCTTGACCGCCGGTTCGGCGCGCAGGTTGCCGACCCATGCCGGATCGGTAGGCATGCCACCCTTGCTGCCGACGATCACCCACTTGCCGTCGATCAGGAACCACGGCAGCACGACCTGGCGACGTGCGCCGCTCAGGCGCCCGCGGGTCTCCAGCAGCAGCGCGGGCTGCGGTGCGAAACCTGCCTGGCGCGCGAATACGCGGTTCAGCAGTGACTCGCCGGTGAACCGCACCAGCCAGCGATCAAAAGCGAGTCCGGCCGGCGACATCAACAGTCTGGTCAGTTGCGACATTGCGGGCCTTCTTCGCTTGACGTGGCCGCACGCTAGCATTACCCGCCGCAGCGCGGCAAGCATCGGCACGATTGCCTGTGCGGATCGGCGTTCGGTACCATCGCCGCTGTCTGATCATTCCTGCTTTCCCGGAGACCGTGGCCCGCATGTCCGAGCACCGCCCCGTGGGCGTTTTCGATTCCGGCGTGGGTGGTCTGTCGATCGTGCGCGAGATGCGCCGGCGCATGCCGGGTCTGGACATCGTCTACGTCTCGGACGCGCACCACCTTCCGTACGGTGAAAAGAGCGAAAGGTTCATTCGCGAGCGAGCGTTCGTGCTTGCCGATTTCCTGCTTGGCAGAGGCGTA
>DAOLKH010000274.1:0-3397 GCA_035331685.1 Pseudomonadales bacterium | reverse complement strand
CGCGCATCACGTCGAGATTGCCTTGCATGACCGCTATCGGGTTGTTGATCTCGTGTGCCACGCCGGCCGTCAACTGGCCGATTGCAGCAAGTTTCTCCGAACGTACGAGGTTCTGTTGCGCCGATCTCAGTTCCGCGTTCGCCTGTGCAAGTTCCCGCGTTCGATCCACGACTTTCTGATCCAGCGCGGCATTCAGTTCGCGCAGCTCTGCCGAACGCCGATCCAGCGTGTCAAGCAAGCGGTCGAAGTGCTCCGCGAGGCGCCCGATCTCGTCGTCACTCCCGACACCACCCACGCGTGCCAAGGCGTTTCCGGACACCACCTCCGAAATGGCAGCGTCCATGCGCTCGATCGGGCGGAACACGGCTCGCGCACGCCTCAGGCTGATGATGCTGACGGTCAGGGTGAAAACCGCAAACAGCGCAATGATCGACGCGAGGATGTTCCGCTTCACATCGGAAAATGGCTGTTCGAGAAACCCGACGTACAGCATCCCGACGCGCTTGCCAAAGCTGTCGCGCAGCGGTTCATAGCCCGACACATACCAGTCATTCACGACGAACGCCCGATCGAGCCAGACCTTGCCCTCGCCTAGCACCTTGTCGCGCACGGCAAGCGACACCCGCGTTCCGAGCGCACGATCGCCATGCTCATGGGCGGTCGTCTCGGCATCGCCCGCGACATCCTCCGGATTCTCCGGCAAGGCACCGAACATCCGGACGTTGGTCGCGATGCGGACATCGTCGAGAAACAAGGTCGCTGTCCCACGCGATCCGAGGGGCAGTGCGGCTTCCGTGTAAACAATACTGTTGATGTTGTCTACGAAATCCAGGTTCCGATTGAGCAGGACGCCGGCATTCAAGGCACCCACTATCTCGCCACTCGCGTCGATCACCGGCGCACCGGCATGGACGACCATCCCGCGCGACTCGACACGCTTGTCGTCGAGCGCCGCCGACGGTGTCTGGATGACACGCAGGCTGGCGCGCCGGGCCAGTGGCGGCGAAAGATCCTCCAGCAATGCCGGTTCAATAATATCGAGCCCGGCACTCGCCTTGCCTTCGAGGGCAGCCGCGACGACCGGCCAGTGCCGGAGGTCTCCCCCCTGCCTGGCACCGCTGCTGGTGGCGACGATCGTTCCGTTCCGATCGACGAGATGGACGAAGTCGAAGCCTTCCCGTCGAGCGGCCCGATCCATCCACGATGCCAGCGTTGCAGCATGACCTCTTGCCAGCGCGAGCTCGGCCGATCCGGCGAGTCCGCTCAGACTATTCTTCTTGCCCTCGATAACGCGTTCGAGATACTGGTGCGCGATCACCAGTTCGGCATTCACCTTGTAGATCAGAAGCCGATCGTAGGCAGCATTTCCCCAATACACGATCACGCCGATGAGCGCTGGCAGGAGCACCCCGGATGGAAGCAGCACCAGCAACAGCAGCTTGGCGCGCACCGACCGGATCGCCGGCCACCGGCTATTCACGAGCGGGGGCATCGATGGCCTCAACGCCGAAGAACGCCATTGCCTCGGCCCGCTCGCGGGTTCGGCGCATCGGCGGCAGCGAGCGCCAGACCCGCTTGCCGTAGGGCTTGTCGATCAGTCTCGGGTCGCAGATCATCAACACGCCGCGATCGGTCTCGCTGCGGATCAGGCGTCCCGCGCCCTGCTTCATGTTGATGACTGCACGGGGGAGTTGATACTCGAGGAACGGATTCTTGCCGCTGCGGCGCATATGCTCGATGCGCGCGGCAAGCACCGGATCATCGGGCGGCGCAAACGGCAACCTGTCGATCACAACGAGAGAAAGGGCTTCCCCCGGGACATCGACTCCCTCCCAGAAGCTTTGGCTGGCCACCAGCGTCGCGTTGCCGAGAAAACGGAATCGCTCCAGCAACTCGGTACGCGAGCCCTCTCCCTGAAGTAACAACGGCGAGTCGAATCGGTCCGCCTCGAAGCGGGACTGAAGAAGCTCGTGGATGCGACGCATCGCGCGCAGGCTCGTGCACAACACGAACGCACGGCCGCCCGCGGCACGGATCAGCGGATAAGCCGCTTCGACGACAGCCTCGTTGTACCCGTGGGAGTTCGGTTCGGGCATCCCGCGCGGGGCATAGAGCAAGGCCTGGCTTGCATAGTCAAACGGGCTGCCCCACTGCGCGGTGTCGGCCGCTTCGAGCCCGAGTTCACCGCAGAAGTGAGCGAAATCCCGTTCCACCGCGAGCGTTGCCGACGTGAAGATCCAGGCACGAGGATGTCCCTGCATCTGCCGCGAGAAAACGCTCGCCACATCGAGCGGCGTCGCATTCAATGCACACGACTGCGGAAACACCTCGATCCATCTGACGACCTCGGAAACACCTGCTTGCCGCCAGCGCGACAGCCTTGCGGCGACATCCTCCGCCCGGAGGAGGCAGCTCGCAAGGCCCTCCGATCGATCAGCTTGGGTAACCAGCAGTTCTCGCAATCCTTCGAGCCGTCCTGCCAGTTCGTCAACCGCCTTGCGGAAATCCGGATTCTGCTCCGCCTGGGCGGCCGTCAAGCGCGCGCCGTCGTCACGGAAGGCAAGCCGCAGGTCACGCGCTGCCTTGTCCAGCGCGCGAACCGCGTCCGGCAGCGGCAGGAAATCTCGCACCGCCTCCATTGCCTCGTTGCGTACGTCGCGCGCTAGTTCGATCAGTTGCGAGGTCGACACGCTTTCGCCAAAGAACAGGCTCGCGGTCTCCGGCAACTGGTGGGCTTCATCGAAGATGACTGCATTGCACGCGGGCAGCAGCTCGCCCACCCCGTCGTCACGCAGCATGACGTCGGCGAAGAACAGGTGGTGGTTGACCACCACGATATCCGCCTCCATCGCGGCCCGGCGTGCGCCGAGCACGAAGCACGACTTGTAGTGCGGACATTCCTGGCCCAGACAATTCTCCCGGGTCGAGGTCGCGGCAATCCAAACCGGCGAATTTTCCGGCACGCTGGTACGGCCTGCCTTGTCGCCCGAGTCGGTCTCGCGCGCAAAGCGCGCTATGGCGTGCAGATGCGCAACATCCTCGCGGCTCGCGAAACGGCCTTCCACCTGTGCGCGCTCGAGCCGGTATTGGCAGACATAGTTCTGCCTGCCCTTGAGCAGGGCGACACTCACAGGCAAATGCAAGGCGTCACGCACAGTCGGCAGGTCGCGCTGGAACAACTGGTCCTGCAGGGTTCGCGTGCCGGTCGACACGATGACCTTCGCACCGGAAAGCATGGCCGGCACGAGGTATGCGAACGTCTTTCCCGTTCCCGTACCCGCCTCGGTGACGAGCACACCATTCCCGGCGATCGCGCTGGCGACGCGTTGCGCCATTTCAAGCTGCTGATCGCGCGGGCGGAAGCCGGCAATCGCCGATGCGAGCGGTCCCGCGTCGC
>DAOLKH010000273.1:0-3403 GCA_035331685.1 Pseudomonadales bacterium | reverse complement strand
CCGTGCGCGCCTCGAATTCCGTGACCGTGGTGCCGTCGGGCAGGCGCAGCGCATTCATCAGGAACTCGAGCACGAGCTGGGACGGTTCCACGGTTTCCTGGATACGGTTCGCCTGCACGCTGCCAGCGAGATAGTCGGCGGGCGAGCGCGTACGTCGGGTGCGCACCACGCGCGCCGGCCGGCCCAGGCTGAGCTTGCCGTGGGCGCCGGCGCCGATCCCGAGGTAGTCACCGAAATGCCAATAGTTCAGGTTGTGGCGACAGCGAAATCCGGGATGCGCCCACGCCGATACTTCGTAACGCGTGTAGCCGGCTGCAGTGAGCAGCCGCTCGCCGTGTTCCTGGATTTCCGCCAGCGTATCTTCGCCTGGCAGCCGCGGTGGATGGCGATGGAAGACCGTGTTCGGCTCCAGCGTGAGCTGGTACCACGACAGGTGCTCCGGTGTGTGTGCCAGCGCGGCAGCAAGATCTGCCATCGCCATGGCATCCGTCTGGCCGGGCAGCCCGTGCATCAGGTCGAGGTTCAGCGCGTCGAATCCGGCTGCACGCGCCGCCGTGATCGCTGCGTGCGCTCCACGCGCGTCGTGTACGCGCCCCAGCGCGGCCAGACTCGTGTCGTCGAAGCTCTGTACCCCGATCGAGAGCCGGTTCACGCCGGCCGCCCTGTAGCCGGCGAAGCGCCCGGCGTCGGCGCTGCCGGGATTGGCCTCCAGTGTGATTTCCGCATCTGTCGCCAGCACCATGCGTGCGCGTACGCCGTCGAGCAGTGTCGCTATCAGCGGATCCGGGCACAGGCTCGGTGTGCCACCGCCGATGAAGATCGATTGCAGTTCGCGACCCGCTACGCCATCCAGCTCCAATTCCAGATCCTGCAGCAGGCGCTGTACATAGGCAACGAACGGTGCTTCCTCGCTCACCGTGTGCGAATTGAAGTCGCAGTAAGGGCATTTGCGCTCGCACCATGGCAGGTGGATATAGAGCGCAAGCGGCGGCGCGATCAGCATCCGGCTGCAAGCGCCTGCAGCAGCGCCGCCAGTGCCCGGGCGCGGTGGCTCAGGCGATTCTTCGTCTCGCGCGGAAGTTCCGCTACGGTGACGGATTCACCGACCGGCACGAACAGCGGGTCGTAGCCGAAACCGCCTGCGCCTGCGCTTGCAGCGGCGATCCTGCCTTCCCAGGCGCCGCTGCAGGTCAGCGGCACCGGGTCTGCCGGGTGGCGCAACAGTGCCAGCACGCAGTGGAATCGTGCTCCGCGGTCGAATTCGGGCACATCACGAAGCGCCACCAGCAGCTTGCGGTTGTTGGCTGCATCGTCGGCTCCTTCTCCGGCGTAGCGTGCCGAGTGCACGCCGGGTTTCCCGCCCAGCGCGTCGACGACGAGGCCGGAGTCGTCGGCAAGTGCAGGCAAGCCACTGCACGCGCTGGCGTGGCGTGCCTTCAGAATCGCGTTCTCGACGAAACTGGCCCCGGTTTCAGCGACTGGCCCGACGGCGAACTCGCTCTGTGCACGCACGCGGATTCCAGCCGGTGCGAGCAGTGCCCGCAGTTCGGCGAGCTTGCCCGCATTTCCGGTGGCTATCACCAGTTCGCGAATCGCTTCAGTCGGCATGCAGTGCCTGGCTGAACTTGAGTTGCAGCGGAGTGGCTTCACCGGTGGGAGTGATGGCGAGGTCGAAATAGAGGGTCTCGCCGCTGGTGAAGCCGAACTCGGCGATGTAGTAGATCGCTCCGTCTTCGCGGATCGCGCGAAATGCCAGTTGCTCCTTGCGGATCAGATCGCTGCGCGTGCCGGTGAGCTGTGCCTCCACGCTGCCCGCCGCATTGCGAACCGCTACGTTCAGTACGGCACGGTCACGCCCGCGCACGATTCCGTAGGCTGCGGCGATGCCGGGTTGCAGAAAGCTGCTGGTGAACGCGCTGTAGTGCACTTCGAAGGCGCCGAACCGGCGTGTCTCGGCACGTGCAGTCGATACCACGAGCAGCGACACAGCGCCGAGTGTGAGCGCCAACAGCGGAGCCAGGTGTCGGGGTGTTTTCATCAGCGGGTCACACGGTAGATCGCGGTGGCACCGAACAGGTTGGGCAGGGCGCGCGCAGCCAGCGATCCCCGACCCGCCGTGTCGACCACCACGCGGTTGATGATGTGGATGTTCTTCTGGCAGCACAGTGCCTCGAAGTCGGAAACCGTACAGAAATGGATGTTCGGTGTGTCGTACCAGGTGTATGGCATGAAGCGCGACACCGGCATCCGGCCAAAGCCGGCGAGGTGCAGCCGGCAGCGCCAGTTGGCGAAGTTCGGAAATGTGATGATGCATTCACGCCCGATCCGCAGCATCTCGTCGAGTACCAGGTGCGGATAGCGGACAGCCTGCAGCGTCTGGGTCATGATCACAGTGTCGAAGCTCGCGTCGCGGAAGTTGCCGAGTCCGCGATCCAGGTCCTGTTCGATCACATTCACGCCACGCTCCAGGCACAGCGAAATCCTGATCGGGTCGATTTCCAGTCCGTACCCGTGGACCCCGCATTGCTCGGCCAGACCGGCCAGCAGGCTGCCGTCGCCGCAGCCCAGATCGAGCACGCGTGATCCCGGCCGGATCCAGTCGCGGATGATCGGCAGTTCAACGCGCATCGCTGCCTCGTACCGTTGCCGGGGCGGGTCGTGCGCGCTCGAGGTAGCGACGCAGTGCATCGTGGTAGCGCGCTATCGGCAGCAGGAACGCGTCGTGTCCCTCGTTCGCTTCGATTTCGACATAGCTGACGTCGCGGCGTGCACCGATCAGCGCGTCGACGATTTCACGCGAGCGTCGTGGCGGGAATCGCCAGTCGCTGGAGAACGACACGACGAGGAAGCGGCAACGCGCACGCTCGAATGCAGCCACCGCGTCGTCGTCGAAATCGCGCGCCAGATCGAAATAGTCGAGCGCGCGCGTCATCAGCAGGTAGGTATTGGCGTCGAAATTGTCGGCGAACTGATCACCCTGATAGCGAAGATAGCTCTGGACCTGGAACTCCGCGTCTGCTTCGTCGCCCGGGGTGACCGAACCGCGGCGCAGTTCGCGCCCGAACTTGTCGCGCATCAGTTCATCGGAGAGGTAGGTCACGTGGCCGATCATGCGTGCAATCGCCAGTCCCTGGCGTGGCAGCGTGCCATGCTCCAGAAACCAGCCGTCGTGGAACTGCGGGTCTGCCGTGATCGCCTTGCGAGCGATCTCGTTGAACGCGAGATTCTGTGCCGAGAGCCTCAGCGCGGCGGCAATCACCACGCAGTGGCGTACGCGTTCGGGGTAGTCGATCGCCCAGCGCATCGCCTGCATGCCGCCGAGGCTGCCACCGATCACCGCAGCCCAGCACCCGATCCCGAGCACGTCGGCCAGATGTCGCTGTGTGGTGACCCAGTCGCGTAC
>DAOLKH010000272.1:0-3406 GCA_035331685.1 Pseudomonadales bacterium | reverse complement strand
GGACGAGGAGCGCAAGTGCGTCGATACGGAAGCCGGGGCAATCGAACTCAGCGCCGCCGAGTTCCGGCTGCTGCGCGTGCTGATGCTGAATCCGGGACGGGTGCTGTCGCGCGCTGCGATCGAGGAACACCTGTACGACAGCGCGACCGAACGCGACAGCAACGTGGTCGAGGTGCTGGTGAATCGCTTGCGACGCAAGCTCGGACGCGACGCGATCGAGACCCGACGCGGACTGGGCTACCGCTTGCGCGACGGCACCAGCGCCGGCGAGGTCTGAGTTGGCCGGCGCATCGATCGCGCGGCGCCTGAGCATCGGACTCGCCGCCAGTCTGTTGCTGACCGCAGCTGCGCTCGCGCTGGTCGCGTCCGTCCTGTTCGAGCGCGCGTTGCGCGAACACGCGCTCGGTCTGCTGGAGGATGACGCACGCACGGTGCTTGCAGCGGTCAACAGCGGTCCGCAGGGGCTGTGGATCGATCGCCAGCATCTGCCACGCATGTTCGAGCGTCCGCTGTCGGGACGCTACTTCGTGGTGGTGTCGGCAGCCGGCACCTGGCGTTCGCGCTCGCTGTGGGACCACGAGCTCGAAATGCCGGACACTGCCGGAGCAATTCCCGGACTCGTTGCCGGGCCGCAGGGGCAGCGACTGCTGTGCCTGCGCACGGACTATCGCCGCCATGGCCAGACACTCGCGATCATGGTTGCCGCCGACGTGGCACCGCTGCTCACCGATTTCCGCCGTATCGGACTGCTGCTGCTCGGCCTGGGCGCATTCAGCGTGCTGGCACTGACCGCGATGCAGCGCGCCTGGATGCGACACAGCGCGCTCGAGCCGCTGCGCCGGGCGGGGGAACAGGTGCACGAGCTGACCGAAGGCCGGCGCGATCGCCTCGACACCACGGTGGCGCTCGAACTGCAGCCGCTGGTCGCCGCGATCAATCGCCTGCTGGCGCATACCACGCAGTCGCTCGCGCGTTCACGCCAGGCGCTTGGCAACCTGGGCCATGCGCTGAAGACACCGCTTGCGGTGCTGCTCGCACTCGCCGAACGCAGCGACGAACCGCTGCGCACGAAGCTGCTGGAGCAGATCGCACAGATGCAGCAGCGCATTACGCGCGAACTCGGCCGCGCACGCACTGCCGGCGCGCTGCGCGGGGCGCTGCGTTTTGCGCCACGGCAGGAACTCCCTCTGCTGGTCCGGGCGCTGCGGCAGGCACACGCGCGCGACATCGCGATCACGTGGGAAGCGCCCGACGCAACGCTGCCGCTCGAACGCGACGATATGCTCGAGCTGCTCGGCAACCTGCTCGACAACGCATGCAAGTGGGCGCGCTCGCGCGTCGATCTGCGCATCGCGGAGCAGCCGCAACTGTTGATCATCCAGGTCGAGGACGACGGACCGGGTATCGCGGAAGGGCGCGAGACCGAGGCACTGAGCCGCGGCATGCGCCTCGACGAGCAGACTCCGGGTCACGGACTCGGGCTTGCGATCGTCAGCGATATCGTCGCGGCGTACCACGGCGAGCTGGTGCTGGGTCGCGCCGGTCTTGGCGGATTGAGCGTCGGGATACGCCTGCCACTCGCAACCGATGCACCCGACACCAGTACCTGATCACATGCGCTGCGAGGAGATGTTGCCCCCGTCGACCACGAGTTCGGCCGCGGTGATGTAGCTCGCGTCCGCAGACAGCAGGAAACGCACCGCGCGGGCGATCTCGGCCGGTTCGCCCACACGTCCGAGCAGGATACGGCGCTCGAAGGTGCCAGCCGGCAGGATATCGAGCACCGGCTGCAGCATCGGCGTGCGGATCTGCCCAGGGGAAACGGCGTTGATGCGCACTCCGTCTGCGGCCAGTTCGTCGGCCAGCGAACGCACCAGCGACAGCATGCCGCCCTTCGAGGCGCTGTAGGCCGGGTTGGCCGCGTTGCCGAGCGTCGCGTTGATCGACGCGATGCCAACCACCGCACCGCCCTGCGCCGCCGCGAGATCGGCGCGGATCGCCTGCACGATGAACGGCAGTGCGCGCAGGTTCACGTTCAGCACCGTATCCCAGGCATCCGGCGTCAGCTCGCTCAGCGCAATCGCGTTCGATACGCCCGCCGCGTGCACCAGCGCGCCGATCGCACCGACTGCGGTACGGGTACGTTCCACCGCCGCGGCGATTCCGTCGGTCCTGCGCAGATCGATGCCGATACCGATCGCGGATACGCCGTGCTGTGCCGCGAGCTGTCCGGCGATCGCAGCGGAGCGCTGTTCGTCGAGATCCCAGACCGCGACCGCGCGGCCTTCCGCTGCCAGTACGTCGGCGCACGCAGCACCGATGCCGGAACAGCCTCCGGTCACGATTGCCCCGCCCAGAGAAACCGCTTTTGTCACGCTCATTCGTATCGCTCCTTGTTGCTGTCTGTGTGAATCAATGTGCCACGGTCTGCGGCTTGCACCCTTCGGCACCGCAACGATCGAGCAGGCCGTCGAGCTTGATGTTCGCGATCTCGGGCCCCTTGGCGGTCATCGTGACCCACATCACGTGATCCATGGTCCCCGGTCCGGGCGGGTGCGTATCGAGGGTGCCACCGGTGGTGCCCATCTGGATGTAGTCGCGACCGTTGCGACTGGCGTGCGAGTAGTAGTGGAGGTGCCCCGCGATGACCGTATACGGCCGATCGCCGAGCATCGCCTCGATCTGCCTGAACTCCGGCGAATCGTATTTCCACGCCGGCTTGTGCAACAGCAACACCGTCCAGCGCGCATCGGCGTTGGCGGCCAGCGCGTCGCGCACGTACGCAACCTGCTCGGCACTGATCGCCACCTTGTCGAGATCCTGCAGGATCTTCATGACGCGCGCGAGTGCGGGATCGGCCTGCGCCACGCGCCGGGCCTCCTCGGGGTCGTTCTGCATCAGCGCGACCGCCTGGCGAAACAGCGCATAGCCCTTCTCGTCGGCATTTGCCGTCGAGAACGACTCCCTGCCGGGCCGCAGCACCGGAGGATCCTCGGTGTTCAGCGCCAGGAACAGCACGTCGCCGTAGCGGAAATGGTAGTAGTCACGGCCGAGCCTCTGCCGCCACACCGCACGCATCGTCTCGTTGCCCATGTCGTGGTTGCCGACGACGTGGAAATACGGCATCTGCAGCTTTCCGACGGCATCGGCGATCTCCTGCCACTGGCGCGCCAGTTCGGCACGATCCTCCGTATACCCCTCGATATGATCACCGACGCTCAACACGAAATCGGGCTGCAGCAGGTTGATCTGCTCCATCGCCCGTTCGAACACGCCGGCCCGATGCCCACCGGTACGATCGCCGACGATCACGAAGCGAAACGCTGCGGGGTCCTGCACCAACGGCTGGGCGCTGCGCGGCACGTCGGCCGCAGCCACCAGCGGCGCCGCCGGCGCGGTTGCGGAC
>DAOLKH010000271.1:0-3427 GCA_035331685.1 Pseudomonadales bacterium | reverse complement strand
GAAGCCTGGCGCCTGTGGACCGGAAACCTCGTCCACTTCTCGACCAGCCACACCATGAGCAATCTCGTGCTGCTGCTCGCAGTCACCATCCTGGCACAGCGCGCGTTCGGTTCGCGCACGACCCTGATCGCGCTGCTGGTCGCCGCACCGCTGATCTCGCTCGGCCTGAGTTACCTGGTTCCGAACCTCACGGTATATCGTGGCACTTCCGCTCTGTCCGCCTTCCTCGGCGTTGCCGTCGGCATGCATCTCTGGTATCAGACCCCGCGTTTACGGTTCGCTCTCGCGGCCGTGGGCATGGTAGCCATCGTTGCGATGTGCCTTGAAGCGGCTGGGTGGTTCGCGGGGTTCTCGAACCTTCCCGCAGGCATCCGTGTTGCCTGGCAGGCGCACCTGATGGCAGGACTGGGCGCGATCACATGGGTGTTTTGCAGGAATGCGCAGCTTCTGGCGGGCACCACGCTCGGGATGCCTCAGGACGTGTGAGGTGCCACCTGCACTTCCTCGACCAGCAACTGCAGCGTGCGCTCTCCACGCCATGCGTTGACGTCGAGGCGATACGCGAGCCGCACCTGGCGCACGCCCGGGTTCGGCCACTGCGACAGGTCCACGTTGAACGCGATCGCCTCGAGCTCGCAGGCCGGCTCGACATACGGCTTCACACGCATCCTGAGGTGCCGGCCGCCGACGATGCGCTGCGCTGCCAGCAGGAATTCACCATCGAAAAGCGGCTCGGGGAAATGCTGACCCCACGGCCCGGCGTCGCGCAGTTGCTCGGCGCGCCCGAGCGTGAAGTCCTCCACGGCGAGTTCACCGTCGCTCTCCAGAACATGCTCCAGATCCGTGAGGCACAGGCGGGCACGCACTTCGCGGGCGAAGGCGCTGGCGAACATGTCGAAACACTCGGCATTGATCGTGAGTCCTGCTGCAGTCGCATGCCCGCCGAAGCGATTCACGCTCTGTGGCGCCGCGGCTGCCACGGCAGCGATGGTGTCACGGATATGCAGTCCGGGAATCGAACGCGCAGAACCCTTGAGCTCACCGGCATCACCCGTTGCAAACGCGATCACCGGACGATGGTGGCGCTCGCGGATACGGGCGGCCACCAGTCCGACCACACCCTGGTGCCAGTCATCGCGGTGCAGGCACATTCCCCACGGCAGGTCCTGGTCTTGCGCTGCCACGTCCGCGATCAGACGCAGCGCTTCCTGTTGCATCCCCTCTTCGATTGCGCGCCGGTCACGATTCAGCGTATCGAGCTCGATCGCCATCACCCGTGCGTGGGCTGGATCGTCTTCCAGCAGGCAACGCACTCCCTGCCCGATGTCGTCGAGCCGCCCGGCGGCATTGATGCGCGGTCCAATCACGAAACCGAGCTCGCTGCTGGTTGCGCGCGCCGGATCGCGTCCGGCAACCTCGAACAGTGCCCGGATGCCTGCACAGGCACGCCCTGCGCGTATGCGCAACAATCCCTGGTGCACCAGCGCACGGTTGGTGCGATCGAACGCGACCACATCGGCCACCGTACCCAGCGCGACCAGGTCGAGCAGTTCGCCCAGATTCGGCTCGACGAGCCGACGGGCGTGAAACCAGCCGCGTGCACGCAGCTCGGCGCGCAACGCCACCATCACGTAGAAGATCACGCCCACACCCGCGAGCGATCGGCTCGGGAACTTCGAGGCATCGAGATTCGGATTCACGATCGCATACGCCGGCGGCAACACGTCGCCGGGGAGATGGTGATCGGTGACGATCACATCGATACCGTGCTGCGCAGCAGCCTCAACGCCCTCGTGAGCCGCAATGCCGTTGTCGACGGTGAGGATCAGCGAGGGATTGCGCTGTGCTGCGACTGCAACCAGCGCCGGACTGAGTCCATAGCCGTGCTCGAAACGGTTCGGCACCAGGAAGGTGCAGCCATCGGCACCCAGGGCACGCAGCGCGCGTAACGCCAGCGCGCTGCTGGTGGCGCCGTCGGCGTCATAGTCGCCGACCACGACAATGCGCTCGCCGGCTTCCAGCGCGTCTGCAAGCCGGCTTGCCGCAACGTCGATTCCGGGCATCGCATCCGGCGGTGCCAGCCGCGCCAGGCTGCGATCCAGCTCGGAAACGTCGGTGATTCCGCGTGCCGCGTAGATCCGCGCCAGCAGCGGATCAGCGACACCCACAACCGCGATCGCAGGATCGACAGGCCGGCGCCGGATCGATCGCCTCATGCGAGACGGCTGCGAATGAATCCCTGCACCGTGTTCAGGTCGTGATCGAGCACCGTGCATCGCTCTTCGCGTTCGAAGAGATCCGCCATGTAGTGCGGCAGCGCCGGCTCGCACGGCACCCCTGTCCGCGCCACCGCCTCGGGAAATTTCGCCGGGTGCGCGGTCGCCAGCGTGATGATCGGCGTGGCGCGCGAACTGCGGCATTCGCGCGCCGCCCGCACGCCTATCGCCGAGTGCGGGTCGAGCAGGTATCCGGACTCCTCGAAGACGCGCGCGATCATCGCGCAGGTCATCGCATCATCGACCGCAAAGCTCGTGAACTCGGCGCGTGCTGCCTGCATGACTTCCGCCGGCAGATCGACATCACCGGCACGGAAACGCGCCATCAGTTCGCGCAGCCGCTTCGCATCGCGCGCGTGGAAATCGAACAGCACGCGTTCGAAGTTGCTCGAGATCACGATATCCATGCTCGGGGAGAGCGTGTGTTCGAGTGGGGCACGCGCATAGCGCCCGCTCGTCATCAGCCGGTGCAGGATATCGTTGGCATTCGTCGCGATGACGAGCTGCTCCACCGGCAACCCCATCTGCCGCGCGAGATAGCCGGCGTAGATGTCGCCGAAGTTGCCGGTCGGCACCGCAAAGGACACCTTTCGACCGGGCGCGCCGAGCGCAAGTGCCGCGTGGAAGTAGTACACGACCTGGGCCATGATGCGCGCCCAGTTGATCGAATTCACCGCAACCAGGCGCCGGCCCGGCGGCAGGAACGACTGGTCGGCGAAGCTCGCCTTGACCATTTCCTGGCAGTCGTCGAAGTTGCCGCGCACCGCGATGTTGTGGACGTTGCCCCCAGGTACCGTGGTCATCTGACGACGCTGTACGTCCGAGACGCGCTGGTGCGGGTGCAGGATGAAGATGTCGGCGCCGGCGCAGTTGCGACAGCCCTCGATCGCAGCCGATCCGGTATCACCCGAGGTGGCGCCAAGCACGACCACGCGTTCGCCGCTGCGCGCGAGCGAACGATCCAGCAGTCGGCCGAGCAACTGCAGCGCAAAATCCTTGAACGCCAGCGTAGGCCCGTGAAACAGTTCAAGCACCCATTCGTTGTGCCCGAGCTGTACCAGGGGCGCTACCGCGGGATGGCGGAAGCCACGGTAGGTCTCGCGCGTCATCGCGAGCAACTCGTCGGGCGCAAGGAAGCCGGCAACGAACGG
>DAOLKH010000270.1:0-3440 GCA_035331685.1 Pseudomonadales bacterium | reverse complement strand
TTCCTGGACTATTCGACGCTGGCGTTGCGCAAGCATTTCTGCGAGGAGGAACTGCGCGTCAATCGCCGTTACGCGCCGCAGATCTATCTGGACGTGGTTGCCGTGACTGCGGGTGCTGGCGGTGCGGAAATCGACGGGTCGGGGCGAGTGCTCGACTACGCGGTGCGCATGCGCCGCTTTCCCGACGATGCGCTGCTCAGCGATGCGGCAGCGCGCGGGTCGGTCGATGTGGCGCTCTGGCGTCAGCTCGGTGGTGACATCGCCGCAGTGCACGCGGTGCTTCCGCTGGCGGGGCCCGAGCACGAGGACGGGCGCGGAACCCCGCTGCAGTTGCGTGATGCGGTGAACCAGAACTTTCGCCAGACCCGCCCCTATCTGCGCGACAGGGCAGACATCGCATTGCTGAACCGTCTCGAGGAGCAGGCGTGGGCGGCATGCCAGACACACGAGCAGACGCTGTGGCAGCGCTATGAGGGCGGGCTGGTGCGCGAGTGTCACGGTGACCTGCATCTTGGCAACATCGTGCTGCTCGACGGGCGTGCGGTCGCTTTCGATGCGATCGAGTTCAACCCGGCACTGAGCTGGATCGATGTGATGAACGAGCTCGCCTTCCTGGTCATGGATTGCGAAAGTCGTGGTTGTGGTGAAGGTGGATTCGTCGCGCTGAATGCCTGGCTCGAACACTGTGGTGACTACGCAGGACTCGGTCTGCTGGACTTCCTCTGTACCTACCGTGCGATGGTGCGCGCGAAGGTTGCAGCGCTGGGAGCCGGCCGGCCGCCGCTGGACGAAGGATCACACGCGCATCGCGAATGCCGGCGCTATCTGGCGCTGGCCGAGCGCTACACCCTGCCCCGCCGGCCGTTCCTCGCGATCACCTGCGGTGTCTCGGGTTCGGGCAAGTCGACGCTGACAGAGAAGCTTGCCGGTGGCGCGCGTGCGATCCGCCTGCGCTCGGATGTGGAGCGCAAGCGTCTGTTCGGCATTGCGCCACAGGACGACAGTCGTGCACTGGTCGGCGGCGAGGGGATCTACACCGCAGAGGCAAGCCGGCGCACCTTCGCGCGGTTGGAGGAACTTGCGCGCGGCATCATCGGCAGTGGCTTGCCGGTGATCGTCGATGCGACCTTCATCCAGCGCACGCATCGCGATGCCTTCCGCCGCCTCGCACGTGAACTCGGCGTACCGTTCCACATCCTGTTCTGTGACGCACCGCGTGCAGAGCTGGAGCGGCGCGTACGTGCGCGCAGCGTGGCGTGCAACGATGCCTCGGAGGCGGATATCGAAGTGCTGACGGCGCAGCTCGCGAACGCCGAGTTCCCGCAGCCGGCCAGTGAGCCGGAAACGCTTGTTGCGGCTGGCGGTGGCGCATTGACGTTCGAGGAGCTGCTGGCGCGTCTCGCCGGCGCCTGAGCGGCGTTCAGCGTCGTCGTGGCGTCGTGGCTGTCGTACTGCGCGAGTGGATCGTGCGGGCGGTTTCCATGAATTCGCGCTGCAACGCATCGATATGTGGCGCCACCAGCGACAGCACCTGCAGCACGCCATCGTCGATGACGGTTTCATCGTCGCTGCTGCGGTCTCCCATCAGGTTGTCGAAGTTCAGCCAGTAGGTGATCGTGAGCGCGATGCTGCGCGCGAGCAGCGTGATCTGGTCGTCGTCGATTTCCATGAGACCGGCAGTGCGCAACTGCACGCAGATCGCACGGGCCGCATCCTGTTTCATGTGCAGCAGACGGCGGAACGGACGGCGAATGTGCTCGTAGCGTTGCAGCAGCAGCGAGACATTGCGGTACAGGAAACGGTAGGCGTGGATGTGCTCGAACACCACGACGAGGTAGAACCAGTTGTCCTCGAGACGCAGCGGATCCTGTACAGGTGCGCGCAGGATCACGTTGAACTGCTGGTAGAAGCGTGCGAACAGTTCGCCGACCAGCTCCTCCTTGCCCTTGAAGTGGTAGTAGAGGTTACCCGGACTGATATCGAGTTCGTTGGCGATGTCGACGCTGGTGACGTTCGGCTCACCTTCGCGATTGAACAGCTCGAGACTGACCTGGATTATGCGGTCGCGTGTTTTCATCGGGCGCAACATTACTAGTATGCTGTGGCATATTCCAGTGCCACGCGGAGGATGCGTCGATGGCAAAACCACGCAAGCAGAAGCAGCAGGAGAGTGGCGAGACGACCGCGCGCAAGATCTGGCTTGCGGGGCTCGGTGCCTACGGCAAGAGCCTCGAGGGTGCGCACGATCAGCTCGACAAGGCGAGCCAGGATGCGTCCAGGTTCTTCCACGATCTGGTCGAGAAGGGTCAGGACATAGAGGGGCAGGGTCGCGATGCGATCAAGGGGCGGATCAGCGAGGCGCGTGAACGGATCTCCGGGGTACGCGAGCGGATAGGCGAGGCAGCAGACAGCAACACCCGTTCGGTGGAAGACATGATCGGGCGGGTGCGTCAGCGTCTCGGCTTCGGCGACGACCCGGTTCCGGGACGAATCGATGCGCTGACCAGGCAGGTGAATTCCCTGGCGCGTGCGGTTTCCGGACTGACTGGCCACAAGCGTGCGGCAAAGAAGGCTGCGGATCAGGCAGACAAACGTGCGTCACGTGCGCCGGACAGTACCGGTCCGGCAGCGTCCAGAGCGGGCGCGCCGGCAGCACCGGGAAGGGCTGATTCAGGTCCGACCGCAAAAATGGCGGCATCACGCAAGGCGCGCTCACCTGTCGCGGGCAAGGCGGTCGAGGGCAAGAAGGCTGTAAAACGGTCGGCGAACCCTGACAAGCCTCGTCCCGGCAAACCGCGCGCGCGTTGAATGCCGCACGGTCGCGGCAAGCCATCGTCAGGGTGAGTTGCGTGCGACTGCCTTCAGGGAACGGTCGATGCCGCGAGGAAAGCCGGTGCCTCGCCGCCGCCGTGCACCGTGATGGCAGCGCCCGAGATGTAGCCCGCGAGCGGTGACGCCAGGAAAAGGCATGTATTGCCGATATCGGCAGGGACTGCCATGCGCCCGAGCGGGATGGTACGGCCGACGGCAGCGATTCCCTCGTCGTCACCGTAGTGCAGGTGCGCCTGCTCGGTCTGCACGAGTCCCGCGATCACCGCGACGACGCGCACCTTCGGTGCCCACTCGACTGCCAGCGAATTGGTGAGGTTCACCAGGCCGGCCTTTGCTGCCCCGTAGGCAGCCGTTCCCGGCGAGGGGCGGATCGCGCTGACGCTGGCGATGTTGATGATCGTGCCGCCTTCATCCTGTCGTTGCATCACGCGGTTCACGACCTGGCTGAAGTTCAGCGGGGCAAGCAGGTTGAGGCGGATGATCGACTCCGAGAAACGTGGCGAAGCGGTGGCGGCATCGGCATTCGGCGCGCCGCCCGCGTTGTTGATCAGCGTGTCGATGCGGCCGTACTGTGCGGCGATGGCGTCGACGCAGGTCACGATCTGGTC
>DAOLKH010000269.1:0-3441 GCA_035331685.1 Pseudomonadales bacterium | reverse complement strand
GAGAATCTTACCGGACTGGTTCTTGGGGAGTTCCTCGCGGAACTCGACCCACTTCGGATGCTTGAACGCGGGCAATCGGCGTTGCAGGTGGCCTTTGACGTCCTCTTCGGTCAACGTGGCGTGGCAGCGGACCACGAACGCCTTGATCGCCTCGCCCAATACTTCATCGGGCACGCCGATCACCGCGGTCTCGACCGCCCCAGCGATTTCCAGCACCACGTCTTCGATTTCCTTCGCGCTGACGCGATTGCCACCAGCCTTGATGATATATGTTTCGCCATTGAAGATATGGTAGTGCGCGGAGCGCCATCTATCGGTGTAGCTGCTGCCTATGGCTTTGCCCTTGAGGCCAGGCGACTGGAAGAGAGATTTGCCGGCGACATGGCCTTGCTGAAGGAGAACCTTTTGGCCACGTACCCAGATCTCGCCGAGTGCGCCGGAGGCGACATCACGGCCGTCGCTGTCGACGAAGCGGAACTCGCACACGGGCAGCGGCGCGCCGGCTGCGTCCGGGCGACGGCCGTAGTCGGAACCGCCGAAGGCCGCGATCGTGGCCGAGGTTTCGGTGATGCCGTAGCCGGTGCTCGGGGCGGCGTTCGGCAGCGAGTCGCGCAGGCGCCGATACAGCTCGGGTGCCGCCGCCGCACCGCCAAAGGCGATCGAGTTCAGTGAGGACAGGTCGTGCTTGCCCGCCTCGGGGTGTTCCAGCAACTGCCAGGCGAGCGTCGGCACGCCGACGAAGAAGTTCACGCGTTCGCGCTCGATCAGCTCGAGCGCGACGAGCGGGTCCCACTTGTGCATCAGCAGCAGCCGTCCGCCACCGGAATACATGTTGATCAGGCCACCCACGCATCCGGTGACGTGGAAAAAGGGCACCGTCAGCAGTCCGGTCTGCGGGTGCTGCGCCATCAGCGCCATGTCCTCGGGTTTGCCGCCGCGGCGAATCAGCGTGCGCAACACCATGTAGCCGCCGGCAAACACGGAGCTGCAGATGTTGCGTTGCGTGCCTACGGCTCCCTTCGGCAGACCCGTGGTGCCGGAGGTATAGAAAATCGTCGCGTCGTCGTCGGGCCCGATCTCGGCGGCGGGCAACGTCGCGTCCACCCCGGCTCGGACCAGTTCGGCGAAATCGTGCACGCCCTCCAGCCGGCCGTCGCCCCGCGCGACGACGATCGCTTCGAGTGCAGTTTCTCGCATCCACGGTGCGACCGATTCGGCACGCTGGCGGTCCGCGATCAGCAGCCGCGCTCCACAGTCGCCGATCACGTGGCGCAGTTCGCGCTCGGTGAGCCAGGCGTTCACCGGCACGATCACGGCGCCGATGGTCGACACGGCCCAGAACGCAACCGGCCATTCGGGGTAGTTGCGCATCGCCAGCGCGACGCGGTCGCCCTGGCGGATGCCGAACGTGCTGACCAGCGCACGTGCCAGTGCACCGACCTGGCGTGCGTGTTCCGCGTAGCTCAGGGTTTCGCCCTGGTAGCCGATGTAGACGCGATCGCCGAACTGCTGTCCCGCGAGGAACACGTCGCGCAGCGTCCGCGGCGCGTTCTTCCAGACGCGCAGATGCCGCTGGCCGACGTCGCGCGCCTCGATCTCGAAGTACTGGCCGGGAGCGGTAAGTGCCTGATCGAGTTCACGGAAGCTGCTCATGTCGGTTGTCCTTCTGTTGCTGCGGTGGTGGCGAGCGTTCGCAGTGCCTCGAACTCCGTGTTGATTTCGTCCACGAGGCGACGCAGGTCGGGAATGGCTTTCTTGCATGCGATGGCCGAGAGGTTCATCTGGCCGCAGTAGCTCCACACCGTGATGTTCAGGCCCGTGCCCTCGGTGAGCGGGCCCGCCGAGTACAGGGCCTCGAGTTCGTCCCCGCCCGCGGTGTAGCGGCGTTCGCGTGGACCCGGTACGTTCGAGACGATCAGGTTGCCGGAGAGAGGGAAGTCGGGGCGGTCGGCTGCCTTCACGCGGTATTCGCGACGATGGCGCGAGGCAAAGAGCATGGGCGGCAGGTACTGCATCCACTCGTAGGCGGTTTCGCGTCCCAGCAGTTCGAGTACCTCCTTGGCTGCCTCTGCCTCGACGCGGGTCTGCGTATAGCGTTGCACACGGTCTTCGATTTCGGTGTGCAGGCGGACGTGGAAGTACGCGAGGTTGTTGCCGAAGGTGCGCGTGGCGGCCACCTCGCGGTCGGCGCTGACCGGTATGGCGCATACCAGAGGCCGTGCCGGCAGGTCGTTGTGTGCGATCAGATAGCGGCGCAGTGCCCCGGCCAGCATCCCGAGGATCACGTCGTTCACGGTGCCGCCGAGGTGTTCCCGGATGCGGCGGAAATCGTCGAGCGTGTACTGTGCGGTCGCAAAGTTGCGCAGGCTCGACAGTGCGCGGTTGAAGTGCAGCTTCGGAATCTCGGGCGTATAGGGTTGTGCCGGTACGAGGTTCGAACGGCGGTTGCGTTCCTCGATCAGCTTGCGGCGCCTGGCGCTTTCGCGCATCAGCGCAGGCAGGCGCGCAAAATCACGCAGCAGATCCTTCAGTGCGTCGACGACCAGGCGCAGCGACGAAGGTTCCGGCTCGTGCGGGATCACGGGCACCTCGCGCTTGCCGTACTCTGCCGGATCGCGGTAGAAGGTGCGCGAGATGTAGTTTGCCGACGCCATGCCGTCGGCGAGCAGGTGGTGCATCTTGTTCACGTACGCGATGCGACCGCCTTCAATGCCCTCGACTATCCAGAGTTCCCACAGCGGACGCGAACGGTCGAGCGCCCCGGCGGCGATTTCTCCGATCACCTGGTCGAGCTGTTCACGTCCGCCCGGTGCCGGCACCGCGATGCGACGCACGTGCATGTCGTAATCGAAGCCGCCGTCGTTCACGACGACGGGGTGGTGGAGCCCGAACGGTACCGGCACCACGCGATACTGGAACAGCGGCAGGCCGGCCATCGAGCGGTGGGCGAGTTGGATGAAGTCCGCCTCGGTGTGCGGCTTGTCGGGTGGCTTGCACACTGAGATCTTCAGCGTGTGCATCAGCGCCGACGGAGTTTCCTGGTAAAGAAAGTACGCGTCCTGCCCGGCCACTCTGTGCATGGATCATTCCTCCAGCGCCCGTGTCAGCACATCTTATGCTTATGCAAACTCCAGCAGCAGGTCCTTCGCATCCACACTCTCGCCGTGGCGGACGTGGACTGCCTGGACCGTGCCGTCGCGATCGGCACGCAGCATGGTCTCCATCTTCATTGCCTCGATCGACACCAGCGGATCACCCTTGCTGACTGCCTGGCCCGCGTGGACCGCGACGGTGACGATGGTGCCCGGCATCGGCGCACCGAGATGGCGTCCATTGCCTTCCTCGGCCTGGGGTCTCGCTCTTGCCTTCGTCATCCCCGATTTCGCTACCCGGATCATGCGCGGCTGACCGTTCAGCTCGAAGAATACCCGCACCATGCCG
>DAOLKH010000268.1:0-3450 GCA_035331685.1 Pseudomonadales bacterium | reverse complement strand
ACAGGGGACATCTCTATCTGGCTCAATCAGGGGACATTTCTAACTGGGTTTGACAGGTCGATGGACGCGCCTTGGCAGCCGCCAGGCATGTTCCCGGCAGATCCGCCCCGTCTGCCTTGACATTTGAATTTCCGCATGGGAAGAATGCCGCGCCCCGCGTTCCGGAGCCAGCAGCCAGGCGCTGCGTCCATCTCCGTTGCTGCGGCAGTGAAGCCCGCTAACCGAGGTCCCGGATGCCACCGTTGCCCCGTATCGAGATCGAATCCGACAAGCGCATTCTCAAGGACGACTACTGCAACTACGACCTGATCGCCCGCTACTGGGATGACGCATACCGTGGACGCGCCTGGAAGAACAAGCAGCGCGTGGCGGACTGCGAGGGAACCGACCTCGACGAGATCATGCAGGAGCTGCGCTCGATCGTCGATGACATCCAGGCAGAAAAGCGCCGGCAGCGTGGTCGCAGGAAGCCGTCGTCTCGCGAAATCGCCGACGCGATCCTGGCGATCGAATCCAAATTCTCGCGCGTCCAGAAGATGATGCTCGCGATTCACGGCAAGTCGCCAGGGCACCGGATCAGCGTACGCGCGATCGCCCGCGTCGGTGATTATTCCTCGCCCGAAGCAGCCTTCGAGGATTACGCCGAAATCGCGCGCCGCATCTGCGACGAACTGGCATATCTGCCGGGCCAGCGGCGCAAGGAGCAGTATCCCGGCATCGCGCTGCTGTTCGACGAGGAAGTCGTGATTGGTTCGGTAACGTCCGAAACGACGCTCACGTTGCGTCCGGAAATCGTCAAGGCGCTCGAACTGCTGGCGTGGTGATCAGGCTCGACTGCACGCGGGCAGCACCCAGCGCAGCCTGACTGCACCGCTCCCTACGGAAGCCACGAAACCCTCGCATACACAGAGATCGCCGACCGCCGCCAGCTCGCCATCGACGAACAGCAATGGCAGTCGCGCACGCAACCAGGGCGGCACACCGTATTCCTGTGCGAGCTGCCCCAGCGTCTTGCCCGGTCGCCCCGCCGGACGGCAACGCAGTGCCGAAGAGCCGAAACCGATCCGGTACTCGTGCCCCGCACGCACACCGCCACCCGTACCCGCACAATCGAGCGTCTGCAGCTCGACCCGCCCGCATCCGGGAATCGTCACCACATCGCCCGGCTCCAGCACCACATCCGTCTCCGGCAATTCCTCATCGGCAGCCGTCGCGTAGATGCGTTCGCGGTAACGCCGAATCGCCACGCTACCGAGCACCAGCACGGGCTGGGCATCGGCACGCGCAGCGATCACCTCGTCGCGCAGTGTCCGCAGCACACGGGCGTCCGGAGTCGCCGCCGTGTGCATCGTCACCCACGCCCGCAGCAACGCATCGCCGCGCGCCGCCGTGAGCCGACGCCAGCGATCAAGCCCCAGATACGGCTGCCCGAAGCGATCCGTACCGCTACAGGCAGACAGATCCTCGCTCGTGCGTTCGGCACAGATATCGGCCGCCTGCGCCAGGTTGTGCGCCGCTCGTGCGATGGCTGCCGCTGCACCCGGAAAACGCTTCAACAGCAACGGCAGTACACGCAGACGCAGAAAATTGCGGTCGTAAATGTCGCTTGCGTTGCTGGGATCATCGATCCACGTCAGGCCTTCGGCGAGCGCGTGACGGTGCAACTCCTCGCGCGGCACGTCGAGCAGCGGACGACACAGGCGCGCGTGCCCGCAGCCGCGTTCGTGCGGCATCGCAGCCAGCCCCGCCACACCCGCACCGCGCAGCAGACGCAACAGCACGGTCTCGACCTGGTCGTCGCGCTGATGCGCAAGCAGCAGCAGGTCTCCGGGCAGACAGAACGCTTCGAATTCGCGATAGCGCGCAGCACGCAGTGCCTCTTCGGAAACCGTTGCATCCGGGCCGCGTGGCAGATCCACATGCCGTACAAAGAAAGGAACCCCGGACTCCGCGCACACCCCCGCGCAGTGCCGACTCCAGGCATCGGCTGCGGACTGGACGCCGTGATCGACGTGCAGGGCCACCACCGGCGGCACGCGCTGCTCGACCCCGCACAGGCGTACGCAGAGATCGAGCAGTACGCTGGAATCGAGTCCACCGCTGAACGCCACCACCCAGCGTCGCGCTGCCGGATGTTCGTTCAGCAACGGCAGGAGCGTTGTGGGCTCCATCATGCCGCTGCGCGTTCAGCGACTACCGTAGGACATCAGGCGGCGGAATCGCGTCTCCAGGAGCTCATCGAGTGGAATCCCGCGCAGGCGCCCCACCTCGGCAACGAGATGCTCGCGCACCCGCCGGGCCATCGTGTCGACGTCGCGATGCGCACCGCCGAGCGGCTCGGGGATCGTGGCGTCGACGATGCCAAGCTCCTGCAGGATGCCCGAGGTCAGACCCATCGCCTCTGCTGCCTCCGGTGCCTTATCCGAAGTCTTCCAGATGATGTTTGCACAACCTTCCGGCGAGATCACGAAGTAGGTCGAGTACTGCAGCATCGCGAGATGATCGCCGACACCGATCCCGAGTGCACCACCCGAGCTGCCCTCGCCGACCACGACGCAGACGATCGGCGTACGCAGTCGCGACATCACCGCCAGATTCTGCGCAATTGCCTCGCTGATGCCGCGCTC
Source organism: Pseudomonadales bacterium (assembly GCA_035331685.1). Classification (GTDB taxonomy): domain Bacteria; phylum Pseudomonadota; class Gammaproteobacteria; order Pseudomonadales; family UBA5518; genus UBA5518. Next base: position 823 of record DAOLKH010000268.1, on the reverse strand, counting down.
TTCCGAATCGATTCCCGGATATGCACCGGGAGTATCGATCAACGTGATCACTGGCAGGCCGAAACGTTCGGCGAGTTCCATCAGCCGCAGCGCCTTGCGATAGCCCTCGGGCTTCGGCATGCCGAAGTTGCGTCGAACCTTGTCGTTCACGCTGCGGCCCTTTTCCTGGCCGATCACCATCACCGGCATCTCGTCGAGACGCGCCAGACCGGCAACGATCGCGTTGTCGTCGGCGAACTTGCGATCACCGTGCAACTCGTCGAAATCCGTGAACACACGCCCGATGTAGTCGAGCGTATACGGACGGCGTGGGTGGCGTGCAACCTTCACGACCTGCCATGGCGTCAGGTCCGCGTAGATCTTCTCGGTGAGCCGGTCGCTCTTCAGGCGAAGCTTTTCGATTTCATCTCCGATATTGATCTGGTTGTCGTTGCCGACCAGGCGCAACTCCTCGATTTTCGCCTCTAGTTCGGCAATCGGCTGTTCGAAGTCCAGATAGTTCGGATTCATCGGGAGAGTCGGATCCCGCAGGGCATCAAAGGGAGGTCAAGCTTAACAAGGCAACCGCGAAAGTTCCATGCGTGGATCCGGTGCGTGGATCCGGTCCGGTCCGTGTGTGCTACCGGCCTGCTCACACGTAGCGCAATTCCACCCGTCCCGGTCCGAAGCGTTCACGCAGACGTGCGAGCGTCTCGTCTTCGGGAACCACCCGCCACCGCGAGCCCAGGCTGAGCTCGGCCCTCGCGGCCAGCGTCGTATACACAATCCGCACCGCACAACCGTCGGACACTCGCCCGCCACCGAGCAGGTGCTCCAGCACCTG
>DAOLKH010000267.1:0-3455 GCA_035331685.1 Pseudomonadales bacterium | reverse complement strand
GATCCGCCACCACAGGACCGACGACTACCGCGACAACGGTTTCTTCCTGGTCGCGCTGCCTGCCTTCATCGTCGCCAAGCAACTCATGCTCGATGGCACACATTTCCACGCGGGCTACATGATGACGCTGGCGCTGTTTCGGGTTGCCTTCCTGGTGATGCTCGAACGCACGCTGACCCAGTTCATGCGCAACACCTTCAAGGTCGAGATACTGCGCAACGTGTGGCTGGACCGGGCGATCAAGCTGCTCGGACTGATGCTGGTGCTGGAGCCCTTCCTGCCGCCGCGGCCGGCCGCATCGCTGTCGCTCCTGCTCGCCGGGCTGCTGGTCTGGCGTTTCCTGTTCTGGAAGCCGCTGCTCGCATTCCCGCGCATCGAGCTGGGAGTCATGTACGTCGGCTACCTGGCGATTGCCGCCCAACTGGTGGTGGAGGCGATCGAGCGCACCACGGGCCTTGCCTGGACGGGCGCGCTCTCGGTGCATCTGTTCAGTTTCGGCGTGATGGGGGTGATCATCCCGGGCATGCTGATCCGCATCTCGAAGGGACATACCGGGCACAAGGTCACATTCGACGCGCTCGACCGTGCGGTGCTGTGGCTCATGCTGGGCGCGCTTGCGTTGCGCATCGCCTTCCCGCAGCTCGCACCAGCCTCCTACCAGTTGTGGATCGAACTGGCGGCGGCGTGCTGGTTCGCCTGCTTCGCCACCATTGCGTGGCGCTACGTGCCGTACCTGCTGCGCGCACGCATCGACGGCAAGGAACACTGAGCATTGCCCGCAACGGAAAAAACCTACGTGCTGGTACACGGCGCGTTTCACGGCGGCTGGTGTTGGCGTGATGTGGCGCGCGGGCTGCGCAAGCACGGCCACCAGGTATTCACTCCGACCCTGACCGGGCTCGGCGAACGTGCGCACCTGCGCCATATCGATCCGGATCTGGACACCCACATCGCCGACGTGGTGCAGACTCTGTTCTGTGAGGAACTCGAGAACGTCGTGCTGGTGGGCCACAGCTACGCCGGCGCCGTGATCACCGGCGTGGCCGACTGCATGGTGCAGGTGCTGCGCCACCTCGTGTTCCTCGACGCACTGGTGCTGCCGCCCGACCGCCACGTGCTGTACGCCGCCTCCGACGCGGCACTCGCCTACTACCACGCGCTGAGCAAGGAAGCCGGCGGCAGCGGGTTCATCCCGGCACCCCCTGCCGAGTTCTTCGGTGTCGAAGACCCGGAGCGGATCGTGTGGATGGAACAGCATCTGTGCCCGCATCCGCTGGCGAGCTTCATGTCGCCACTGCGGCTCGCCAACCCGATCGGCAACGGCCTTCCCGTGACCTACATCCGCTGCACTTCCCCCAGGTTCCCCGAAATCGACAACTCCCACGCGCGTGCACTCGGGATGCCCGGCTGGAATCACCGTGAACTCGCGGCCGGTCACGACCCGATGATATCGGCGCCCGAGGAGCTCATTGCCATGCTGGCGGCGATAGATTGATTCGAACAGTCGCCCGCCACCACACATCGTGGCGCTGCCGAACACATCCGAGCACCTACCGGTTCAGGTAGTTGAGCGCCAGCCCGGGCGCTTCCCACTCGCAGGCGATCAGGCGCCCGGTCATCGAGCAGGTGATATAAGCGGTGCGCAGATCGACACCACCAAAACAGATATTGGTCGTCATCAGATCATCGGTGGCAACGTGCCTGCGACTCTTCCCATCCGGCGACACGATCGTGATGCCGCCCCTGATGATCGTCGCCACGCAGACATTGCCGGCCGCATCCACGGCCAGCGAGTCGAAGAACTGGTACTCGGCGAAACCCGCCAGCATCGCGTCGGAATCCATGATCGGCTCGAGCTCGCCGGGCGCACGTACCGGCACCGCCATCAGACGCGAGGTCGAGCTCTCGGCGTAGTAGAGCACCTTGCCGTCCGGTGACAGGCCGACTCCGTTTGGCATCGTGCACGGGAAACGCACTTCACGGATCAGCGAACCGTCGGCCTTCGCGTAATGGATCGCACCACGGTCGGTCTCGCGGGCACGCGTCTTGCCGAAATCGCTGAAATAAAAGCCGCCATGCGCGTCGAACACGATATCGTTCGGTCCCTTCAGCGGCACGCTGCCGCAATGCGTGTACAGCACTTCGACCGTGCCCGTGGCCAGATCCACTGCCTCGATGCGCCCGCCCGAATAATCGGCGGCCTGCTCGCCCGGCACGAAGACTCCACCGTAGTCGTGCCACTCGAAGCCGCCGTTGTTGCACACGTAGCAGCGTCCGTCGGGTCCGATCGCAGCACCGTTCGGCCCACCGCCCAGATCGGCGACCACCTCGACGCGCCCATCCGCAGTGACCCGGCTGAGGGTGCCACGCCGTATCTCGACCAGCAGCACGCTGCCGTCCGCCATCGCGATCGGCCCCTCCGGAAACTGCAGACCGCTGGCGATCTCTCTGAACTGCATCATGGTCACACCCTCGCGCTGATGTTGGATCGAGTATATGCGCTGCTGCTGCGCCCAAAACAGCACTGCGGGCACCCCATGCAGAGAGCGTCGCAACACGTCACAAGGCGCGCGGTGACGCCTGTGCACTGATGGGATGCCGTAAATGCATCCCTGCAGGCTCGCTCAGCAGCGACCAAGGCCCAGCTTCAACTGATCCACCGTCGCCGCACCGTCGACCGCAATCACCTGCCCTGATACGAATCGCGCCGCCGGCGAACAGAAGAACAGCACCGCGTGGGCCACATCACGTGCGCTGCCTTCCAGCCCGAGCGGATTGGCGTACTTCGCTGCGTCAGCGGTGACGGCGGCGCTGAAGCGCTGCAGGCCCTCGGTGTTGCCGATGCTGCCCGGCGCGACCGCGTTGACACGAATCCCGTACGGCCCCCACTCGACCGCACAGCTTCGCGTCAGCGAGTCGACCCCGGCCTTGGCTGCCGCCACATGCGCCTGCAGCGCCACGCCCTTGAGTTCGAACGGCGCCGAGATGTTCACGATCTGCCCGCCGTGCTCGCGCTGCCATGCGTCGAACACCGCACGCGAGACGTTGTAGGTGCCGAGCAGATCGATCGCAACCACGGTACGAAAGCCGTTCGGCGAGATCTGCGTCATCGGCGCCGGGAAGTTGCCGGCTGCGTTGTTGACCAGGATGTCGATACGACCGCAGGCATCCAGCGCATTGGTGATCGCGCGCACGACCGCCTCCGGTTCGCGCACGTCGGCAACCTCGTAGTGCGCCGTGATCCCGTCTGCGCGCAGTTCCCCGACCGCGCGGCGCAGATTCTCTTCCTTGCGGCTCAGCAGCACGACCCTGGCGCCGTGCTCGCCGAGCACGCGGCAGATCTCGAGCCCGATGCCGGTCGCCCCGCCAGTGACCAGCGCCACCTGCCCGGCGAGCAGTCCATCACGAAATCCCGAATCGTTGCGCATCTTCATCACCGCCTCCAGCAAACAGGG
>DAOLKH010000266.1:0-3458 GCA_035331685.1 Pseudomonadales bacterium | reverse complement strand
CCGTATTTGCTCGCGGCTTGCGGTTTGCACGCAACTGCACCAGCACGCGGTGCCCCGCAAGCAGGCGCTCGACCAGCATCTCGACACCACCACCGGTATCGGGCTTGCAGCCAAACAGCCGCGCCGGGATCACCCGCGTGTCGTTGAACACCAGCAGATCGCCCTGGCGCAGCAGGGATCCGATCTCGGCGAAGCGCAAGTGCTGCAACTGCGCGTCATGTGAATCGAGGTACAGCAGGCGACTGCCCGTCCGTTCGCTCGCAGGCTCGCGCGCAATCAGCCGCTCGGGTAGTTCATAGTGGAAATCGGCGACTTTCATTGCGGATCCGCACCGGAAAGGCGGCAAGGGTATCGACGGCTCGCGACTATGGCAACGCAGTTGCCCGCCACACAGTTGCCGCCCTCCGGGGCATTGCTATAATGCCGCGCGCTTCAAGGGCCAGAGTGTCGGAACTGGTAGACGAGACGGACTCAAAATCCGTTGCAGTAGCCCTGCGTGTGGGTTCGAGTCCCACCTCTGGTACCAAAGCGTGTTGTTTCACCCGCAGCCACGGCGACAAATCGTCACCAGAACGGAGTCGTAAGCTGCATCAGCTGCACAAATTCGTGCAGATTTAACATTGACTTCGGGTAGCGGTATGCAAGAATTCTCCTGCTATCGACCCGATCGCATCTCACATTCAAGGAGACTGAAATGCGTACCATGACGAAAAAGGCTGCACTGGTATCCGCAGCACTGGCCATTGCACTGCTGAGCGGCTGCTCCTGCAACGACCGCCTCGATGCACTCGAGACGCGTGTAGGCACCGTCGAGAAGACCGCCAACGACGCTCTGGCTGCTGCCAACCGTGCACAATCGACCGCTGACAGCGCTGCCGCTGCTGCTGCCAACGCTCAGAAGAGCGCCAACGATGCAGTCGAGGCCGTCAGCCGCATGGCTGAGAAGTGCTGCCGCAAGTGATCTGACAACGGGAGTTCACGAACTCCCGTCCTGATCCTGCAGCAAGACCCGCATGAACCCGAGAGGGGTCGTGCGGGTTTTTGTTTGGGCGGCCTTTATGAAAATCCGATACGCCCTGTACGGACGGCAGGGCCTGGTGGTCTGGATCTTTCGTGATACTGCTGTGCTGGATGAGAGCCTGCCGGCCGCGTGAAACCACTGCCGGCAGATCCCTCCCGCTATTGGCTATTACTCAGTCGCTGCGCGCAATACTGGCGGTGTTCGCGGTCCCGGAGACGCGTACCGGCATGCCGGACTGATCAACGGCAGCAGCCTTGGCATCGATCCAGTCGATCTGGACCGGGGCATGTGCAATACGATTGGCCAGATGAATCGCGTCGGCCACGTCAGCCTCGGGAACGTGGTATCCACGCTGCTCTTCGAGCGCCTCGTGAACTTCCACGTACATCTCGCCGCCCTTCCAGCCCACCTTCACCGGCACATTGACGATGCGCACCGGTGTATTGCTCGCAACGCGCCCTGCAAACTGTGCCACATCCGGGTTGTACATGCGGATGCAACCGGCGCTGACGCGCATGCCGATTCCCAGATCCTTGTTCGTGCCGTGGATATAGTAGCTCGGTGCACTCAGGCGGATTGCCCACTTGCCCATCGGATTGTCCGGACCCGGCGGCACCACCGCTGGCAAATGACGTCCGTTGGCAGCCCAGTCGGCCCGGATCGACGCCGTGGGAACCCAGGTCGGATCCTTGATGACGTTCAGTACCTTCGCCGCAACGAGCGGAGTCTCCCAACCCTCGCGACCAATGCCGATCGGATAGGTATCGACGGTGCGGCCATCAGGCTGGTAGTGATACATGCGGAATTCCGCCAGATTGATCACGATACCCTTGCGCTCGCCGGGAGGCAGGATGAACTGCAACGGCAGAACCAGCTCGCGCCCCTCGCCGGGCACCCACGGATTCACGCCGGGGTTGGCCGCCACGATCTGGCGAAAACCAAGCCCATAGGCTTCGGCGTAGGTATTGATCGTATCCTTGTGGTCAGCCACACGGACGGTCATGATTTCACCGACGATATCCTCACCGGCCGGCGGCATGTCGAACGTCAGTGCGTCGACCTGCAGCGAACAGGACATCGCGAGCAACAACAATAATTTGCGCATCGTTACAGTAACCACCAGGTTCCGGACACAAGCGTCATTTTAGCAACGCCTCCCGCAATGGCGCGACCGTGCGCGACACGAAGAGCGGCAAAGTTACACCAGGCGGCTATCGCTCAGGGCAGTGCCACGGTTACCGAGCCGGTTACGTGGGACCCAAGGCGATTCTTGCCGGCGACCTCGATCTCTGCCACCTGCTCTCCGGCATCCACACTCACGACCTTGCCGCTGAAGACCATGACATCGCCCGGGTAATTCGGCGCGCCGAGACGGATCTTCACCGAGCGCAGCATGGCTTCGGGACCGGCCCAGTCGGTCACGTAGCGCCCCACCAGTCCGTTCGTGGTAAGGATATTCATGAAAATGTGCGGCGATCCCAGCGCCTGAGCCCCATCCTTGTCGTGATGCACGTCCTGGAAGTCACGCGTCGCGATGGCGCCGGCGACGATCAGCCGCGTGCTCACATCGATGCTCAGCGGAGCCAGCTCATCACCGACCTTCACGTCCGCGAAGCGGCGGGTACCCACGCCCGGCGTGCTCACAGTCCGATCTCGATCGTTTGCTGCGACAGGCTGCTGCCGAAGCGGGCCAGGATCCGGTTGCCACCGCCGAGCATCAACTCGATCTGCTTGGCCCACAGGTAATAGCGGTGTATCGGATAATCCACATCCGCACCGATACCACCGTGCAGATGCTGGGCCGTGTGCCCGACCCGATGTCCTGCCTCGCAGGCCCACCACGCAACCGACGCCACGGCCGACTCTGCCGGCAGTTGCCCGGAGATCCGCCATGCCGCCTGCCATGCCGTCGAACGCAGCGCCTCGATATCGATGTACGCGTCGGCGGCGCGGTGCGCTACCGCCTGGAAGCCGGCCAGCGGCTTGCCGAATTGCTTGCGGGTCACCGTGTGCTCGGCCGTACGGCGCAACGCATCGGCCAGCACGCCGAGCTGCATGAAACCGAGTGCCGTCGCTGCGCGCAGGCCCGACCATTCGGCAATCCCTGCGCCATCACCAGGCTTGCCGAGCAGGTCCGCAGCCTGCAGCCGCACGCCCGCGAATTCCAGCGCGTCGATCGGCTCATGGTTGGTTCCACGGCGACGTTCGCGCTCCAGCCCTGCGACATTTCCCGGCACCAGGAACACCGGCGTGTCGCCGTTGTCTGCACGCGCAGGCACCACGAATGCACTCGCCTCGAGCGCGTACGGAACGCGATCGAGAGCGCCTTCGAGCAGCCAGGCGTCACCGTCGCGCTGCGCCCGCGGCAAGCGCTCACCGTGCCCACCGGCGTCCGGGTAACACAGTGAGCGCTTGCCGCGGGCGCAGCGCGACGGTG
>DAOLKH010000265.1:0-3491 GCA_035331685.1 Pseudomonadales bacterium | reverse complement strand
ACGGAAGCAGCGCCGCACCGCGAGCGCCGTACGTGCGGGTGGCCGCCCATGCAGGTTCGCCGATGTGGACAATAACGGCCCACCAAACAGCTCGCAAAGGGCTGCAACCTGATAGTGATCGCTCACCCTGATCGCAATGCTGCGATGCCTGCCGGTGATCCAGCGCGGCACTTCACGAGCGGCAGGAACGATCCACGTGACCGGGCCTGGCCAGCTCTGCAGGACGGCGTCACGCTGCACCGTATCGAGATGAACGAGCAGCGGCATCACATCGCGCACGCTGCCCGCAACCAGAATGAATCCCTTGTCGGCGCGCCGGCCCTTGAGCTGCACGATCCGCATCACGGCCTGCTCCACGCCAGGGTCGCAGGCAAGCCCCCATACCCCTTCGGTCGCGTGGGCGATCACACCGCCGCCACGCAGCACGCGCACGGCACGCTCGAGGTGCAGGCGGTTCAGCAGGGGCACCGTATCGCTCCAGGAAATGCGAGCGCAACTTAGCCGAAGCCCGGTGGCGCCACAAGCGCAACCACACGCACTCAGCGGATACGGGTATAACCCTCGCCGGTACTCGCGACCAGCCCACGCAGTTCGAGCCGCACCAGCGCCGCCGTGCACACTGGTGCAGAAAGACCGCTGCGGGCGACGATCAGATCGGTCGGAGTCGCCACATCGGCGGTCACCTCGAGGGCGCGCTGCTCGTCACGGTCCAGCCCTGACGGCCGGGCGTCATCGGCTTCGGGCGCAGGCGTGGCAGGTGCGGATACCTTCGGCCGGAACCGGTCGCCGAGAGCCTGCAACACGTCCTCCGCGGTTTCGATCAGCGCAGCCCCGTTGCGCAGCAGTTCATGGCAACCACGACTGTAGCGGCTGCGTACCGGGCCGGGGACTGCCATCACTTCACGATCCTGCTCGAGCGCACAGCGCGCCGTCAGCAACGAGCCGCTCGGCAGCGCTGCCTCGACCACCAGCACGCCGAGGCTCAGCCCGCTGATGATGCGATTGCGACGCGGAAAGTTGCCCGGCTCCGGAAGTGTGCCGGGCACGAACTCGCTGACCAAGGCCCCGCCGTGTTCCAGCAATGCACTCGCCAGACGCCGATGCCGTGCCGGATAGACGCGGTCCGGCCCGCAGCCGAGCACCGCGACACTGCGGGCACCGGCGTCGACGGCGCCCTGGTGCGCGGCGGCGTCGATGCCAAGCGCGAGTCCGCTGGTGACCGTGAGCCCGTAATGCGCGAGACCTGTCGCGATCTCCCGTGCGATCTGACACCCCGAAACGGTGGCGCCACGACTGCCGACGATCGCCACCTGCGGGTTCAGCAGCGCTTCCAGCGCCCCGCGCACGAACAGCAGCGGTGGCGGAGACGCCGTGTGGCGCAGCAGTGCGGGATAGTGATCACTCGTGAAGCCGAGGGCAGCAATCTGCTGGCGCTGCAGCCACTCGCACACGTGTGCGCTGCGCGCATCCGGCTGTCCGCGCAACGAGCTCACTGCCACAACCGCATCGGATCGCAATCCCAGCTCGCGCAATCGCTCGGAACTCATCTGCAGCGCCGCTGCCGCGGATCCTGCCTGGAGCTGCAAACGCAAAACGCTGGCCTCGCCCACGCCGGGCAAGGCCAGCAGGGACAGCAGGCAACGGGTTTCGTACTCGTCGGACATGAATGCGACCTCCGTGTCGCGTTGGCACCGGCATCCTGCCGGTAGCTGCTGCGGACAGGGGCCCGCAGCAGCATGGATCAGGGATTGCTGACCCGATCGTTGACGCGCAGCGGCAGGGAAGCATCCAGTACCAGCGCGTAACTCATCTTCTCGAATACACGGAACACCATCAATGTGCCTGCAGGCGAATCCGGCAGGCGCACCAGTTCCTTGGTCAGCGGATCACGCGCCAGTTCACCTATCTTGTGGATCGTCAGTACGTTGCCTTCCTCCAGACCATCGCGCCCGCCGCGGTTCAACATCACCACGTCGAGCCGTCCCACGTTGCTGACACCGTCCTCGACCGCCATGATCACGCCTGCGATCTCCGTGCTCGGAGCGCTGGGGTAGAACGTGGCGGTGATCTTCTGCTCAACCGCAGGCAACAGCCTGTCCTCGACGCGCATCTCCTCGTTGCTGCGCTCGATGGACAGCGTTCCGATATCGGCATCCTCGGCGATCAGGCGACCACCACCAATCTCGATCGCCTCGCGGCCCAGCACCTCGCGCGTCTGCGGATCGACGAAGAGCTGACCGGCACGGTACACACCGTAATTGTGCTCCCCGTCCACGAAGCTGCCGCGTGCGTGCAGACGGTCGCCCGCGCCGGTGATGACGTGCCCGTTGGCGCCTGCGATCACATAAGGTGCATTGCGCAGCTCTTCGGGCTCGACGATACGGCTGCGCGTCAGGAACGCGTTGATCTCTTCCAGCGGAATGGTGGGAATCGCCTCATCGCGCGCACTAGAGCGAACCTGCGGTCCGAGCTTCACGATGCCACCCGCGCCCCGATTCAGCACCAACCGTGGCTGGCCATCGACATAGACCAGCGTCAGACGGTCTCCCGGGTAGATCAGGTGCGGATTCGCGATCTGCGGGTTGGCGTGCCAGATCTCCGGCCACAGCCATGGTTTCGTCAGGAAGCGGCCCGAAATGTCCCACAGCGTATCCCCACGCTGCACGACGTACTCATCAGGATGATCGTCGCGCAACAGGTTGCCATCGGCTGCAAACAGCCGGGCAGCGAGCAGGCTGCCGACAACCACTCCAAGAAAAAACTTTTTCATTGCGTTGTCCCTGCGCGGAAAGCGGCCCCCGGGCATGGCCGTGCGGGGTTGGCAGAAGTGTAGTCAAAGCTGGCCAAATTGCGTATAGAGCTGCCTGTGCGCGAGTTCGCAGCGCTGCTTCGGGTAGACTGTGCGCACGGACACATGCGCGATGCCGTGACCGTGGTTGCGGCACGTTGCACCCATCCCGCCAGAACAGACACGATCGGACCATGGCAATTCTGGACATCCTCGAGTTCCCCGACCGCCGACTGCGCACCATCGCGCGCCCGGTCGAACATTTCGACGCGTCGTTGCAGCAACTCATCGACGATATGTTCGAAACCATGTACGCCGCACCGGGAATCGGTCTCGCTGCGACCCAGGTGAATGTACACAAGCGGGTCGTCGTGATGGATGTCTCCGAAGACAACGACCAGCCGCTGGTGCTGATCAACCCCGAGGTAACCGTGCTGCCCGGGGAAATGCGCGAGTTCACTGAAGGTTGTCTGTCGGTGCCGGGATTTCACGAACCGGTACAGCGCCCCGAAAACATCGTGCTGCGCGCGCTCGATCGCGACGGCAAGGCGTTCGAACTGCGCCCGGACGGCCTGCTCGCGGTGTGCATCCAGCACGAGCTGGACCACCTGGACGGCAGGCTCTTCGTCGACCATTTATCCAGCCTGAAACGTCAGCGCATTCGCAGCAAACTGGAAAAGCTGCACCGACAACTCGCATGAGC
>DAOLKH010000264.1:0-3519 GCA_035331685.1 Pseudomonadales bacterium | reverse complement strand
GGGATCCTGGCGCAGCGCGGTGAGGCATTCGTCACCATCGCGCCTGGTTGCAGGCAATAGCGCACCGGTTGGCAGCCCGTCGCGGTCGAGCACCGCACGCATCGCTGCGTCGCAGTGCAGGCGCAGCAGCCCGCCGCGCGTGAGCCGGCGGCGAAACCAGGGGTGAAACCCCGCGCTGGCTGGATAGCTCGTGTGCTCGGCGTGCAACTCGAGACGAACGCTCAGATAATCGTCGGCAAGCGTGAAGCGCTGCAGCGCAAAGCCGCCGAACGGCCAGTCCGACCCGAACCCGCAGCGCAGCGTGTCCGTTGCGGTACGCTCCCATGCGCGCGTCAGCACGGTACCGTGCATCGGGTGCCGGACACCGGCCTGCACGATGCGGCGCGCGTGTCCGTCGAAGTGGAAACGGCCATCGCGCAACCGTCCGGCCCAGGGCGCCAGCGGGTAGCTGCCCCACGCCAGCGGGTCGTCGTTGGCGTCGACCAGCAGTTCCTCGCCCAGAACATTCAACGATGCGATGCGCCCGCCGTGCGCAGCTGCCACGCGCACGCGGCAACGGGTGTTTTCCAGCAGCAGATCCATGGAGGCAGTGTAATCGGCTGCCCGGGTGCCGGAGCACATGGCAGCAGATTCCCGGAGGCAATGAAAAACCGGAGCCTGCAACGGAATATTGCATTCCGCTGCAGGCTCCGGTCAGAGAGACACGAAGCCCGTGGGCCGGTGTTTACCAGTTGAAGTTGAATGCTGCTCCGAAGGTGCGTGGCTCCTGGTAGTACGCAAGGCGATAACCCGCGAAGAAGCCAGGCCCGAAGTCGATGTAGTTCGTCGGCTGGCGCTCGTCGGTCGCATTGCGAACCCACAGCGAGAATTCGCCGGTGCCGTCACCCAGTGCGACTTCCGACAAGGACACGCGCGCATTCAGCAGGCCGTAGTTGTCGATACGTGAGTACTTGGCAATGGTTCGAGCCGGATCGACCTGCTGCTTCTGGTACGCGTAGCCGTAGAAGGACTCCGTGTAGCTGTAGTCGATGAACGCACGGATTTCACCCCACTCGGTCTTGCCGAGCAGCGCATCGGCCGAGAAGTTCAACGTATTCTCCGGAGCGTGCGGGAACGAGCGGTTCGAGGCGACGTTGGCAATCGGCAGCCCGGCTCGCGGAGCCTCCATGAACTTGTCCCACTCGGCGTCGAGGTAGCCGTAGCTGAGCTGCAGGCGCAACTGTTCGATCGGCACCCAGGTGGCCTCGAGCTCGAAGCCCTTGGTCGTCGCTTCGCCGGCGTTGCGCACGTACGAGATACCGGGCAGCCCCGAGAACTGCGTGACGTGCATGTCTTCGATGGTGTTCTGGAAGAGTGCGGCGTTCAACTGCAGCGTGCCGTCGAGCAGGGTCGACTTGGCGCCGAGTTCCCAGGTTTTCTGCTTTTCGGGCTTGTAGGGGTGATTCAGTGCCTCGTCCAGGCTGGCTGCCTCGCCCTGGAAGCCGCCGCTCTTGAAGCCTTCGGAGTACTTCAGATAGACGTTCAGGTCGTCGTTGAACGCGTAGGCGGCGCTCAGCATCGGCGTGGTGTCGGAGAAGGACTTGCTCGCCTTCCCGAACGGAATGCGCTGGCTGGGGATGGACGCCTCCTTGTAGCGCCAGCCGTCCTTGTCCTCTTTCGTGTAGCGCAGGCCTGCGCTCAGCGTGAGTTGCTCGGTGGCGTGCCAGTCGAGCTGCGTATAGGCGGCCTTGGCCTCGGCGCCGAAACCGTATTGGGAACTGTCGGTGCCGAAGAAGAATACGTGCGGGTTGATCGTGTAGCCGTCGTCCTTGTAGTAGTACAGGCCAACCACGTAGTTCAGGTTCGATACATCACCGACCAGTTGCAGCTCCTGCGATTTCTGGTCGTAGTCGGAATAGCGGTTCGCCGTTGCGATCGTCAGTCGCGTGCCGTCGAGATCGACCGAGTCATCGTTCTTCAGCTCGCGGTAGGCGCTGATCGACTTCAGCGTGTTGTGCTCGTCGATCTGCCAGGTCAGCGTCAGCGCGTGGCCCTTGAGCTTGAGCGTTTCGTAGGCGGGCCAGTCGGTGGCCACCTTGCCGAGCCGGTCCTTGTGCGCCAACGGGATTGCCTGGCCGAGAACGCCGGCAGCACTCGGGGAGACGTAGTACAGCTGACTGTGCGGCGGCATCTGGTCGATGTCGGTGTAGTCGTAGCTGTATTCCGCCGTGAAGTTTTCCGCCAAATCCAGACCGAGCGCGAAGCGTGCGCCGAACTTGTCACGGCTGTCGAGTTCGCTGCCGGGGCTCGAGTGCGACAGCTTCACCATGCCGTCACGCTTTTCCGAGCGTACTGCGAACGATGCGCGCGCGATGCCCATTTTCGGCAGATCGATCGATACGCGTTCGGTGTGGTAGCCGTAGTTGCCAAGTTCCAGTTTCACCGAACCGCCGAACTCGCCGCTCGGCTTCCTGGTGATCAGGTTGACCGCGCCGGCCATGGTGTTGCGACCATAAAGAGTGCCCTGCGGTCCGCGCAGCACCTCGATACGCTCCAGGTCGACGACGTCGAATACCGATCCCACGGACTTGCCGAGGTATACGCCGTCGAGATACATCCCGGTGCTCGGTTCCCAGTACATCGCGGCGTTCACGGTCACGCCACCGCGGATTGCCACCTGCGAGACCACGTTGCTGTTCGGGTACTTGCTGACCATCAGGTTCGGTGCCAGCGCCTTCAGGTCGAGAATGTCGTCGATCCCGCGCTCCTCGATCTGCGCCTTCGTGATGGCGCTGATCGCGATCGGCACGTCCTGCAGTCGTTCCTCGCGCTTCTGGGCCGTGACGATCACTTCCTCGATCGCTGCCTTGTCCTGAGCCAGAGCCAGGGCAGGGACTGACGCGGCGATGGCTGCACCTATCAATGCGGCAATACCGGTCTTCCGCAAGTTCGGCTGTCGGGTAGTCTTCATGAAGTCTCCTCGGTTGTAGTCAGTTCAATATGCACGCGGCGGCTGTCCCGCTCTTCTTTAAGGGTGTTCCACTCATAAGTTTACTTGACCGCAGCGATGCGGCTGCTGCAATCCCGAGGAATTGTACCGCTTTGCGTCAGCAAAATTCACACGGTCTGGTCACTGCCGCTCAGGGTGAGGCATGGGAACACGGCGGGTGAAGGGTTCACCGGGCCGGGTTGCACCCGCGGCATGGGACTCAGAAGCCGCGATAATCCGGATCGACCTCGTGCAGCGCGCACGGTGGGGAGGTGCAATCACCCGGTTCCGGTACTGCCTCCTCCGTCTCCACATTTGCAATCGGCGTGGCGGGGGCGGTGGCAGGCTGTGTTGTGGCCGTCGGTTGCCTTGGATCGTTCATTGCCAGATTTTCCTGTGACGCATCATGATACGCTCGACGCGTCATCGAAGGTGGATTGTGCGTAACCCGCACGGGCCGCTGCGGGGGCTACACTGCGCCGGAACCAGGGTGCGGGCGCACCCGATGTCGATGGGCTGGGAACATGCGAGGAGACCACAGGGTGAACGGC
>DAOLKH010000263.1:0-3545 GCA_035331685.1 Pseudomonadales bacterium | reverse complement strand
CCTGCTACCTTGCACGCCACAACGGCATCATCGACCAGCCGCGGCGCGCGCTCGCAGCCATAGGAGAACTGATCGAAATGCCGCGTGCGCGCGAGCAGAGCTTCTGCTGTGGCGCAGGTGGCGGCAACTACTGGGGCGGCCAGGGCGGTACCGCGCGTATCAGCGACGTACGCACCGAAGAAGCCATGAATACCGGTGCCGGCATGATCGCAACCTCGTGCTCCTTCTGTACCCTGATGCTGACCGCCAGCGCGGGCAAGCACAGTGAGGAACGCAAGGTCTTCGACGTCGCAGAGCTGGTCGTCGATCGCATCCGCATCATCGAAGGCTGAACGGCCCCGGCAACAGCCTGCAGGCGGAGGTACGCACCTGGACGACATCACCGCTACCGTCCGTCGTCTCGCCGATCTGGAGGCGATCCGCGATCTGGCACGGCGCTACGCGCATCATGTGTGGCAGCGCGAGCCACTGGAAGCGGTGGCCCTGTTCGCCCGCGATGGTGTAATGGACCTGGGAGCCGACGGGCGTATCGAAGGCATCGAGCGGTTGCGTGCGGTATATGGGGAGAAGGTCGCGGGTGACACGCTGCTGCAGCCCTATGTGCACAACCACGTGATCACGCTCGACGGGAATCGCGCCAGCGGAGTCTGCTACCTCGACCTGCGCTGCCGGCGCGACGGCCAGAGCCTGATCGGAGCAGGTTTCTACGAGGATCGCTACGTGCGTGAAGACGGCGTGTGGAAGTTCGCACTCCGCCGGCTGGAGCTCTGCTACCTGGTACCTGCCGGTGCAGAATGGCCAACGTAGGTCGGCATTCATGCCGACAGGTGCATGTTGTTCCGGGTTCGATGCCCCGTCGGGTTGAAACCCGACCTACGACGACGTGGCGATGCGGCGAAAACCCCGCAGGTTCTGCCTCTGGCTGAACATATCCGGGCGCAGCCCGGACCTACACCAGCATTCGTCCGGGCGCAGTCCGGACCTGCCGCCGAACGAATGTCCTCAGGATTTGCCGAACAGACGCCGGAAGAAACCACGAATCGCGCCCCAGATCACGTTCCACACGACTTCCAGGACGTTGATCGAATCTTCCTTGACCACCGGTGGCGGTACCGGCGCAGCGGCGCTCGCCTCGGCAGCAGCACCTTCAGCGCCGGCGACTGCAGCCTCCGCGGTCTCCAGCGAAGTTTTCACGTTGGCGACGAACTTCTGGATCACCTGCTTCGAGACGCCTTCGATCATGCCGCGTCCGACCTGCACGATGCGCCCGGTCAGATCCACGCTGGATTCGCAACGCACGTCGGTCGAACCGTCCGGCAAGGCTTCCAGATTCGCCGAAATCGTACCCGTCACGGTACCGCCACCCTTTTCCTTCGCCTCCGCGAGCAGCGTCAGCTGATGCGCTGCGTCGTCGAGCTTGATGAACGTCATCGTGCCATCGTAGGCGGCAGTGATCGCCCCGACCTTCAGCTTCACGGTACCGACGAAGCTTTTGTCGTCGATCATGCGCGCCAACGAAGCACCCGGCATGCAGCCAGCCAGGCTTTCCGGCGTTTTCATGAAGCTCCAGACCTTCTCGACCGGAGCAGCTACGCGAAACGATTCCTTGATCTCGATTGCCATGTTCTCACCTTCATCACTCGAAGAAATATGACCGCGCGCTGGTGTTCACCAACATCGCACACCAGGTCCGGTCAAGCCACCGTCACATTGCGAAAGTACGGCTCCACAACACCCTTGAGCTTGATCGTCATCGCGTTGCCCTTGCGATCCACTGCCTTGCCTGCCGGTACGCGCACCCACCCCTCGCTGACGCAGTATTCCTCGACGTTGGTGCGCTCCTTGCCGTTGAAGCGAATGCCTACGCCACGCTCGAGCGCGTCCTTGGAATGAAACGGGCTCCTCGGGTTCACGCACAGGCGATCGGGTGGCATATCACTCATTGCAGGCGACTCTCCCCAGGATCTCGGTCAGGCTGCGCATTCTCGATACTTCGGCGGCTGCGGGCAAGCCGATTCGTCACTGTCCCGCCTATCCCTGCGGCAGGCGGGCCGAAGTCTGCGCAATCAACGACACCAGTTCGGACTGGCGATGCAATCCGGTCTTCCTGAAGATGGAATACAACTGCGTGCGTGCCGTTGCCCGCGTGATCCGCAGATCGGCGGCTGCTTCGTCGATGGTTGCTCCGCTCGCGAGCCTGGCCGCGAGCTGCGCCTCGGCACGCGTCACACCGAGCAGTTCGCGCACCAGCTCCGCCGGTATCGGACTTCCCGGCTCGGGTTGCCCGACATACACCGCGACGACCGGTGCGTGATCGGCACGCAGATCCGCGGGCGAGCGCAACAGCCGTACCGCGAGTGCCGTACCAGGCAACCCAGGACCGCGGGCAATCGTGATCACTTCGGGCAGGCGCTTGCGCCGGTCGAGCTCCGCCTCGCTTGCGTTACGCGCATCATCGAGAATCCGCAGCAGCCGCTGCTGCGCCGTGTCGCTGGCGAGCAGCAGTCGTCCGTGGCGTACCGTCAGACCGACGCCGGACGAAAGCAACGTCACGGCACTGCGGTTCGGCTGCTCGACGCGACCGGTGGCATCGAGCAGGAACGTCGCAACACCAAGCCCGTCCAGCGCATCGTTGAGCTCGATTTCCTCCACCTGCAACCGGTGCACGTGATCGAATATCTCGACGGCCTGGCGCAGATGAGGCACCAGCGCCTCGACCAGTTCACGTGTCGGACCACCGAAATCACCACCTTCCAGCCCCCGACACAGGCGCAGCCGTGCGCTGTAGCCAGCCTGTGTCTGCACATCGGCTCCAAGCACGAAACCAATCCCCCAGGTGCGCATGAAATCGTTGTAGTAAGCGTTCTGTTCGATCGCGCGTGCACCGACGAACTCGTGCAGGCTCATGACCTGCCCCTCCGGAAGGTTCAGCATGGGTTCATGTGCGAACAACCGCTCCCGATAGACACTGCTGATCTCGGGCCGGCCACCGACGACGCTGAGCAGGTTCACGGCCGGCGAATTGGGCGGCGCCAGCATGATCAGCGCAACCAGGCTGCCGGTATCGCCACGCACCCGGTCCAGAAAGCGCTGCCACGGCGGCACCTCGATCACCCCCGCGTAGAGATCTCTGAGCAGTTCGGACAGCGTGATCAGGGATACGGTCATACAGCAAGTGGATGATGTCGGACCCGGAGTTGCAGTATAAGCTTCCGATCATCACAAAAGTCAGTGAGGACGCCTCATGAGCCTGCAAGCAGACCAGCGACGGGAAGCCTACCGACGCATGCTGTCGATCCGGCGTTTCGAGGAAGCGCTGCCGAAGCGTATCGCTGCGGGCGAGATTCCGGGGGCCGTGCATTCGAGTGTCGGCCAGGAAGCGACTCTGGTCGGTGCCTGCATGGCTCTGCGTGACGACGACTACATCACCGGCACGCATCGCTCGCACGGACACCCGATCGCCAAGGGTGCCAGGCTCGCACCACTGATGGCCGAACTGATGGCGCGCGCCACGGGTGTCTGCAAGGGGCGCGGCGGATCGATGC
>DAOLKH010000262.1:0-3549 GCA_035331685.1 Pseudomonadales bacterium | reverse complement strand
GGCCGGCGATGTTCGAGGTGAACTCGCCGACGATTTCCTCGAGGATATCCTCCAGCGCCACAAGCCCTCGCACCGAGCCGTACTCGTCGACCACGATCCCGATGCGTCGCTTCAGCTTCTGGAAGTTCAGCAACTGCGTGTTGAGAGGGGTGCTTTCGGGGACATAGTAGGGTTCCCCCGCTGCGCGCTGCATCGCTTCACGGTCGAGCTGCTCGCCGTGCATGAAGCCGCTTGCCTTGCGCAGGTGCAGTATTCCGAGCACGTTGTCGATATCTTCACGGTACAGCACCACACGCGTGTGTTCGCTTGAGCGCAGTGCCGCCAGTATGGTTGCATCATCCTCGGTGACGTCGATGCCGAAGATGTCCTGGCGCGGCACCATGATGTCGTCGACGGTGATTTTCTCCAGGTCGAGAATGTTCAGCAGCATGCGCTTGTGGCGTGGCGGAATCATCGGTCCCGATTCACCGACGATCGTGCGCAGTTCCTCGGAACCCAGCGCTTCGTCCGGGCGTTGCTCCGGATCGACGCCAAGCGCCCGCAGCAGACCGTTGCTGATCGCGCCGATGGACCACACGGCCGGATACAGCGCGTACTTCAGCACGTTCAGCACGTAGGCCGCTGGAAAGGCGAAGCGTTCCGGGTGCAGCGCAGCGAGTGTCTTGGGAGTCACCTCGCCGATGATCAGCACTGCCACCGTGATCACGCCGGTGGCGATCGCGATTCCCGCGTCACCCCACAGGCGGATCGCGATCACGGTGCCGATCACCGAGGCGAGGATGTTCACGAGGTTGTTGCCGATCAGGATCAGGCCGATCAGCCGGTCCGGGCGTTCCAGCAGGTTTGCCGCGATGCGTGCACTGCGCTGCGTCTTGCGCAGATGCCGCAGTCGGTAACGATTGAGCGACATCATGCCGGTTTCGGAACCGGAGAAGAACGCCGACATCAGCAGGCAGGCAATCAGGATGCTGAGCAGCAGTTGCAGCGGGATGTCGTCCAAGAGCGTGCTGGTCTCGTGTGCGCGGGACTCGTATGGTGAATAAAAGCGGGCGACATGACAATCGTGGCGAACATCACCACGCGGGTCGGTGCAGCACCAGTTCGAGCACCAGCTTGCTGCCGAAGTAGGCCAGGATCAGCAGGGCGAAGCCTGCCACAGTCCATTTCACCGCAGTGTTGCCGCGCCACCCCAGACGGGACCGACCCAGCAGCAGGACCGCGAACAGCAGCCAGGCAACGATGGACAGCACGGTCTTGTGCGCCAGATGCTGCGCGAACATGTCCTCGAGGAACAGCGCTCCGGTCACGATCGACAGCGTGAGCAGCAACTCGCCGGTCCAGATCAGGCGAAACAGCAGGTCTTCCATCGTCTGCAGTGGCGGCATTGCCGCCACCAGGCCGTGCAGGCGGCGGTGCTTCAGTCGATGGATCAGCAGGGCGAGTGCCAGCGCCTGCAATGCCGCAATGCCGAGAATGCTGTACGACAGCAGCGAGAACAGAATATGCGATCCGACGCCCCAGCCAACGGTGGTGCGTGGTGCGTACCCGGTGTGCAGGAACAGGGCGGACAGCACCGACACGATTGCCAGCAGATACAGGACGGGCAGCAGGTTGGCAAGCGGTGCACGCCAGCTCGCCGCCCATGCCACCAGCGCGATCACCCAGAAGAACAGCGAAGCGGCGTTGAACAGGCCCAGATCCAGTCCACCCGTCCTGAATACAGCGGTGGACCAGCTCAGCAGATGCCCCAGCAGTGCCGGAACCGCCAGCCACATCGCGATGCGCAGCCAGCGTTGCTGGGTCGTGGCACCTTCGTGCAACGCGCGCAGATGCGTGGCGATGCTCGCGAAGTAGAAGGCGCAGGCGACAATTCCGGATACGAGCACTGTCATGCCGGTCAGGCGGGATCCGCATCCATCGGGTGATCGGTCCGGGGGTGACCCGGTGTGCTTCACAGTCTAGCCGTGCTCGCCGCGGCCGTCACGCGCGCGTTTCTTGCCCGTGCCGGCCTCGGGTATACTCGCGCGTCCTTTTCGATGCCCGTCGTTGCGGCACAGGCGGATCTGTCCCATGTTCGAGACTCTCACAGAGCGATTTTCGGAAACCCTGCGCAAGGTTGCCGGCAAGTCCACGCTGACCGAGGACAACATCAAGGAAACCCTGCGCGAGGTGCGCCAGGTCCTGCTCGAGGCGGACGTCGCGTTGCCGGTCGTGAAGGACTTCGTCGACCAGGTGCGCACGCGAGCGCTTGGGCAGGAAGTGCTGAAGAGCCTGAGCCCGGGGCAGGCCTTCCTGCGTATCGTGCAGCGCGAGCTCGAACAGGCGATGGGTGCGGCCAACGAGGGGCTGGACCTGTCGGTGCAGCCACCGGCCGTGATCCTGATGGCAGGATTGCAGGGTAGCGGCAAGACCACCAGCGCAGCCAAGCTGGCGCGCTGGTTGCGCGAGAAGGGCAAGAAGGTGCTGATGGTCAGTGCCGACGTCTATCGCCCGGCCGCGATCCATCAGCTCGAGACACTGGCAGCCGGCGTCGATGCCGGCTTCATACCCAGTCACGAGAACGAACGTCCGGTTGATATCGCGAGCGAGGCGTTGCGCACGGCGCGTATCCAGTTCGCCGACGTGCTGATCGTCGACACGGCGGGGCGGTTGGCGATCGATGCGGCGATGATGCAGGAGATCCGCGAACTGCATGCGGTGTTGAATCCGGCCGAAACGCTGTTCGTCGTCGATGCGATGACCGGGCAGGACGCGGCCGCGACCGCGCGAGCGTTCAACGAAGCGGTGCCGCTGACCGGGGTGATCCTCGCCAAGGCCGATGCCGATTCACGCGGCGGTGCCGCACTCTCGGTGCGTGCGGTTACCGGCAAGCCGATCAAGTTTCTGGGCGTCGGCGAGAAGACTGACGCGCTCGAGCCGTTCCATCCGGAACGGGTTGCGTCGCGGATCCTCGGCATGGGCGACATCCTGTCGCTGATCGAAGAGGCCGAGCGCAAGCTCGATCGCGAGAAGGCGGAAAAACTCGCGAAGAAGATCCGCAAGGGCAAGGGTTTCGACCTCACGGATTTCCGCGACCAGTTGCAACAGATGCGCGACATGGGCGGCATCGCAAGCATGCTCGACAAGTTGCCCGGCATGGGCGGACTGGCGCAGATGGCACAGGAGAAGGTGGATATAAAAACCTTCACGCGCATGGAGGCGATCATCAATTCGATGACGCCCGCCGAGCGGCGCGACCCGGAGATGCTGAACGGCTCGCGCAAGCGGCGTATCACGCAGGGTTCGGGAACCTCGATCCAGGACCTGAACCGCTTGCTGAAGCAACACAAGCAGATGCAGAAAATGATGAAGAAGCTTGGCAACCGCAACGCGATGCAGAACATGATGCGCGGGCTCGGCGGCATGCTGCCGCCAGGCGGCGGATTCCCTCGGCGGTAAAAATCCCGATCGTCGAAGACCGTCTGCGGGCGAGTGTTTCAAATCCGGCAACCTTCTCTTAGAATAGCCGCCCTTCGCAGGTTGCCCGGCCACTCGTGTCGCGGGTAGCGG
>DAOLKH010000261.1:0-3556 GCA_035331685.1 Pseudomonadales bacterium | reverse complement strand
GCATGGGTTCGTCCGGATCCTCGGCGTCTTCCTGTGCCAGTTCGAAACCGCTGCGCCAGTCCTCGGGCGGAGCGATTGCAGTGATCGTCAGTTCAGCCCAGGTGTCGAGGTCGTATTCCTCGATTTCACCGTCGAGGTGCTGGATCTCGACGGTCTGTTCGTCCTCGTCGTACGCGACGACCTCGAAGATGCTGCCTTGTCCGGTATCCTGGTACCAGTTGCCGACGACCGGTTTTATCGTCTTCATGAGAGGCCTCTTCGTTGTTGTCTGCGCCCAGGCCCAACATACCACTTTCGACTATGCTGTCCAGCCTCGCAAAGGCGTGTCTGGTGGCGCGCAGGAGGACGGTCGTACATGCACCGCATTCGCTGCGTCGCATTCATCGGCGGCAGTGCTGCCACGTTGCCCGACGGTTTCGCCGTGTGCGAGTCGCGGATGCAGCATACGCCGTGGGGTGAACCGTCGGCACCTGTGTACGCAGGTGCACTGCACGGGATGCCGGCGCTGTATCTCGCGCGTCACGGCGAACCGCACACGATCGCACCGCACCGGATCAACTATCGGGCGAACCTGCGTGCGCTCGCCGATCTGGGTGCAACGCATGTGGTCGCGCTGAACACGGTCGGCGGCATTGCTGCTGCCGCCAGGCCCGGCACGCTGTGGATTCCGCAGCAGATCATCGACTACACCTGGGGTCGCGAAGGCAGCTTTCACGACGGTGTGCTGCTGCCGCTGGATCATGTCGAGTGCAGTGAACCGTTCGATGTCGCCATGCGCGAGTTGCTGCTTGCAGCAGGCAGCGCAGCCGGCGTGTGCATGCAGCCGGGCGGTGTCTATGGCTGTACGCAGGGGCCTCGCCTGGAAACGGCGGCGGAGATCGAACGCCTGCGACGCGACGGTTGTGATCTGGTCGGGATGACCGCCATGCCCGAGGCCGTGCTTGCCCGCGAGCTGGGACTCGGTTATGCGATGCTCGCGATGGTGGTGAACCGTGCGGCGGGATGCTCTGACGAGCCGATCACGATGGAGCGTGTGCGCGAACAGTCTGCGCTGTGTCTGGAGCAGGCAATGCGCGTGCTCGCGCAACTCGCGCTACTGAGCGTCGCCTGCTGAAACGGAGGGCTCCGCCGGCGTGGCCGTTGGGGCAGCAGGGTCGAACGGGACGGCGGTGATCAGTACGCCGAACAACGGATGGTCGATGTAGTGCAGTTGTCCCGGCACGAGCCGGCGCGTCGCCTGCAGCAGCACGCTGCGTGCGGCGCGCACAGGCTCCACCGTGATCCCCTGTTCCGGCTCCCGCTCCGGCTCCGGCTCCAGCTTCGGTTCCGGTTCCTGCTGCGGCTCTGCGGGCAGTGGGGTTGCTTCTTCGGCTGATGGTTCTTTGAAGGGGGTGGCCTGCGGAATCGTGGGCAGTGCGACTCCGGTACGCACGGCCGTCTCGCCGGTCGCCGCTGTCGCGAAATCGTTCAGCCACAGTCTGAGCGTTACTTCCGGCACATCGGCATTGGTGACCGTCAGGCTGCCTTCGAGCTCGTGATGTTCGCCATACGTTGCACCTCCGGTGGCGAGCAGGTGCGTGGTTGATCCATCGGCTGCCTGCTGGCGCCATGCCAGATGGGCCAGCAGGCGGTACTGCGCCGAGGCCGCGATGCGTGCTGCTGCGTCGGCCAGCACCTGCCGCGGGGCATCGAGCTGGCGGAACGCAACCGGTTCGCTGCCTGCCGATGGGTCGGCCGGTTGCGGTCCGGGTTGCGTTGCCGTTGCCGGGTCGTCCAGCCGGCGCAATGGTTCAGGGTAGGAAAGCGTGGGGTCGTCCGGCCAGCGTTCGTTGCCGGCGCTGCTGGTGTCGAGCTCGCGGAAGACGACGACCTCGATCTGTATCCATGCGGGCAGTGCGACCGTTGTGTTGCCTGCAGGCGCTGACGGTGTGATATCCGGAGCGGGTGCGGGCGATTGCGCGCCGGCTGCCGCGGCGAGTGTCGCGAGCAGCAGTGCGCCGAGCAGCGTCAGGACTCGTCGAGCTATCACCGGGTCGGTCTCCTTGCATGCCTGGCAGCCTGTGCGGCCTGCACCGGCGTGTGCGGGGCAGGACTGGCGAGGCGCGTCACCAGCCGTTCGACGCAGACGATGCGCGCTTCGGCGTCGGTGGTCTGCTCGTTGAAGCGCAGCCGCGTGCCGCCGTCGAGGCGGTAACGGCGTGGATCGTGCTGCACCAGATCGACGATCGTCAACGGATCGACCCGTGTGCTGCTTCCGAACTCGAGCAGCCCGCCGCTCGCGGTGGCCTCGATGCGCACGATGCCGAGCGGCTCGGCCGCCACGCGCAGACGCGCGATGCGCAGCAAGGTGCGCGTCTGCGGTGGAATCAGGCCGAAGCGGTCGATCATCTCGACTTCCAGGCGGTGCAGCTCTTCCTCTGCGGTCGCCGATCCGATGCGCTTGTAGAGGATCAGGCGATTGTGTACGTCGGGCAGGTAGTCGTCGGGAATCAATGCAGGCACGCGCAGGTTGATCTCGAGCGCGGGACGCGAGGCGAGCTCCGGCTCCACGTCACGCCCTGCGCGCATCGCCGCGACCGCACGTTCCAGCAGATCCATATACAGTGCGTAGCCGATCGCCTGGATCTGGCCGCTCTGCTCCTCGCCGAGCAGTTCTCCGGCCCCGCGGATCTCGAGGTCGTGCGTGGCGAGCTGGAACCCGGCGCCGAGCGAATCCGTGGCCGCGATCGCATCGAGTCGCTTCAGCGCATCCGCGGTCATCGCGCGCTCCTCCGGCGTGAGCAGGAAGGCGTAGGCCTGGTGGTGCGAGCGCCCCACGCGGCCGCGCAACTGGTGCAACTGCGCAAGCCCGAAGCGATCGGCGCGCTCGATCACGATCGTGTTCGCGCTCGGGATGTCGATGCCGGTTTCGATAATGGTGGTGCAGCACAGCACATCGAAGCGCTTGTGATAGAAGTCCGACATCACGCGCTCGAGGTCGCGTTCGCGCATCTGTCCGTGGGCGACAGCGACGCGGGCACCCGGGATCAGCTGGCTGATTTCTTCGGCGCGCCGTTCGATGGTCTTGACGTCGTTGTGCAGCAGGAATACCTGGCCGCCGCGGCGCAGCTCGCGCTCCAGTGCATCGCGAACCAGCGAATCGTCGTGGCGCTGCACGAAGGTCTTCACGGCGAGCCGGCGTGCCGGTGGCGTGCCGATGATCGAGAGCTCGCGCAGCCCCGCCATCGCCATGTTCAGCGTGCGCGGGATCGGCGTGGCGGTCAGCGTGAGGATGTCGACGCTGGCGCGCAGGGCTTTCAGCTGGTCCTTCTGGCGCACACCGAAGCGGTGTTCCTCGTCGATCACCAGCAGTCCGAGGTCGTGGTAGCGCAGGTCGGTGCCGAGCAGCGTGTGTGTGCCGATCAGGATGTCGACGCGCCCTGCGGCGACACGTGCGAGAACCTCCTTCTGTTCCTTTGCCGAGCGGAAGCGCGACAGCGATTCGATGGTCACCGGGATGTCCGCGAAACGGTCGCTGAAAGTGTCGAAGTGCTGCTGGGCGAGAAGGGTGGTGGGC
>DAOLKH010000260.1:0-3570 GCA_035331685.1 Pseudomonadales bacterium | reverse complement strand
GCAACGTGGCAGAGCTCGGCCCGCGGCGGCGAAGGAGCCGTACGCGAGGCCTGCGAGATGCTGCTGCGCAAGCGCGGTCAATGGCAGCAGGTCGTGCAGACCTACCTGGAGCCGGCGATCGACGCGGCCGCGCGCTGACCGTATATGATGAGCCTCAGTGGGCGCCAAGACGCCGACCACATAGTTGAAGGAATACCTGTGATGGACGCCCGACACGCCTTGCGCCGCCTTGCCGCAGCCGTGATGGCCGTGTGCTGCACGCTCGGCGCAAGCTCTGCGCTGAGCCTGCCCGCTGACCGCAACCAGCCGATCTACATCCAGTCGGATCGGGCTGAACGCGACGAGCGCAAGGGCACGACCGTATACACCGGTGACGTCGAGATCAACCAAGGCAGCCTGCATATCGCGGCGAACCGGGTCACGATCGCGATGGACGGCACCCAGGTGAACCGTATCGACGCCGACGGCAACCCGGTCAGGATGCAGCAGAAGCCGGCGCCAGACCGGGAGCCCGTGGACGCACGCGCACGCACGCTGCAGTACGACGTGCAGCGCGAGGTGCTGATCCTCACCGGCCAGGCATCGATCACGCAGGAGGGCTCGACGGTCAACGGCGAGCGGATCGAGTACTTCATGCAGGAGCAGCGCGTGAAGGCGAGCGCCGGGTCCGCGCGCTCCGGGTCATCGCGCGTACAGATGGTGATCCAGCCGCGGCACGCGCAGACACAACAGCCTGCAACGCCTGCCAGCCCGGACACACCGCCACCTCCAGCCGAAACGGAGGATGGCAATGACGCGCCTTGAGGCGCTTGGCCTCGCCAAGGCCTATCGCGGGCGCAAGGTGATCCGCGACGTCTCGATCGCCGTGCAGAGCGGCGAGATCGTCGGCCTGCTCGGCCCTAACGGCTCGGGCAAGACCACCTGCTTCTATATGATCCTCGGCATCGTTCCGGCCGACCGCGGTCGCATCCTGCTCGGAGGCGAAGACATCACACGGCTGCCGATGCACGGACGCGCCCGCAAGGGACTCGGCTATCTGCCGCAGGAGGCTTCGGTGTTCCGCCGCCTCACGGCGGCCGAAAACATCCTCGCGATCCTGCAGACGCGCAGTACCCTGAGCCGTGCACGGCAGCAGGAAAAGCTCGAGGAACTGCTGCAGGAGTTCAACCTCACCCACCTGCGCGACGTGCGCGGCATGGCGCTTTCGGGCGGTGAACGCCGACGCGTCGAGATCGCACGCGCACTTGCCAGCGAACCGTCGTTCATTCTGCTGGATGAACCGTTCGCCGGCGTCGATCCGATTTCCATCAAGGATATCAAGGACATAGTGCGCCATTTGCAGCAACGCGGAATCGGCATCCTGATCACCGACCACAACGTGCGCGAAACGCTCGACATCTGCGAGCGCGCATGCATCGTCGGCGAGGGGCACATCATCGCCGAGGGTGACGCAGCGACGATCCTGGCTCACGAAAAGGTACGGGAAGTCTATCTCGGTCACCAGTTCCAGCTCTGAAGCAAGGCGCTGGCGCGTACATTGCATGGCCTCGGCACGCCGTCTACACTCAATTCGGCGTTCGCTTTTAGTCGGGTGGTGATCCCGCCCCTGCCAGGTCACAACATATCGTCCATGAAGCAGTCGCTGCAGCTAAAACTGGGTCAGCACCTGACCATGACTCCGCAGCTGCAGCAGGCAATCCGCCTTCTGCAGCTCTCGACGCTGGAGCTGCAGCAGGAGATTCAGGATGCGCTGGACAGCAACCCGCTGCTGGAGCTGATCGAATCGGGCACATCCGAAGACATCGAATCCGGACTGTCCGCACAGCCCGCGGCAGAATCCGACCCCGAAGCCACGTCTGCAGCCGACACGGTGGAAAGCGAGGTGGCCGACAGCGTGACCACCGAGACGATTCCCACCGACCTTGCAGTCGATACCAACTGGGAGGACATCTACGAGACCTCGGGGCCGACGGCGAGCGGCGCGGACGATGAAAACGCCGATTTCGAATCGTACACGGCGGCCGCGACCACGCTCGGCGATCATCTGCTGTGGCAGCTGAACCTCACGCCGATGTCCGACACCGATCGCACGATCGCAACAGCGCTGATCGACGCGATCGACAGCGATGGCATGCTCACCGCGAGCATCGAGGAGATCGCCGAGACGATCGATGCGCCGGAACCGGTGGAAGTGGACGAGGTGATGGCCGTACTGCGGCGGATCCAGCACTTCGATCCTTCCGGCGTGGGCGCACGCGACCTGCGCGAATGCCTGCTGTTGCAACTCGCACAATGCGACGACGATCCGGCCATACGCCTGGCGCGCACGATCATCGATCGCCATATCCAGCTCCTCGCGGCACGCGACTACGCGACGCTGATGCGGCGCCTGCGTGTCGGTGAATCCGAGCTGAAGGCAGCGATCCGCCACATCCTGCAACTCAACCCGCGCCCCGGCAGCGCGCTCGCGGGCACGGAGCCGGAGTATGTGGTGCCGGACGTGCTGGTAAGCAAGCGCAACGGGCGCTGGACGGTCGAGCTGAACCCGGAAATCGCACCGCGCCTGCGCATCAACAACCACTACGCCTCGCTGATCCGCCGCGCCGACAGCTCGGCGGACAACCTGTTCCTGCGCGACAACCTGCAGGAGGCCAGATGGTTTCTCAGAAGCCTGCAGAGCCGCAACGAAACACTGCTCAAGGTCGCGACCTGCATCGTCGAGCGCCAGCAGGGTTTCCTGGAGCACGGTCCCGAGGCGATGCGCCCGATGATCCTCCACGATGTGGCGACGACAGTGAACATGCACGAGTCGACCATTTCACGCGTCACCACGCAGAAATACATGCACACGCCACGGGGCATCTTCGAGCTGAAGCACTTCTTTTCGAGTCACGTCAGCACCGCCAGCGGCGGGGAATGCTCGTCGGTCGCGATCCGGGCTATCATCAAAAAACTGGTTGCAGCGGAGAACCCCGGCAAGCCGCTGAGTGACAGCAAGATCGCAACGATACTCGAGGAGCAGGGCATCAACGTCGCTCGCCGCACCATCGCCAAGTACCGCGAAGCGCTGTCGATACCTCCATCGAATGAAAGGAAACAGCTGGTGTGAGGATACGAACCCGCCTCAGCCCGTCAGTACCGCATGCCGCAGAGCCGGCACCCATCCGCAGAGGAGTCCATCATGCAGATCAACGTCAGTGGCCACCATGTCGAAGTCACCGCACCGCTGCGCGACTATGTCGTCAGCAAGCTGGGTCGTCTGGAAAAGCGTGAAGCGAGGATCACTCATGCCGACGTGGTGCTGAACGTCGAAAAGCTGCGCCACCGGATCGACGCGACGATCCGCATGGCGGGCGGCGAACTGGTCGCCACTGCGGAAGCCGACGACATGTACGCGGCGATCGACGCCCTGTCGGACAAACTCGATCGCCAGCTCGACAAGCACAAGGGCAAGGTGCAAAGTCGCCAGCACGTCAGCCCGGAGCGCTGAGACCAGGAGTCGTCCGGTGGGCCACGAACACGATGCCGGTTCGAACGCACCGGACGACGCCATGCAGGTGTCACAGGAGC
>DAOLKH010000259.1:0-3598 GCA_035331685.1 Pseudomonadales bacterium | reverse complement strand
ACCGGGTTGTTCTCGAGCGTCTGCACCAGATTCGGCTGCAATGCATCGCGCAGCAGCACTGCCATGGCCCCGGCAGCATTCAGCTCGCGTGCGTATACCGGCACGAGATCACGCCGATAGCCAATCACGATGTTTCCCAGGCGCCGCTCCAGATCGTGCAGATCCTGCGCAAGACAGAATACTGCCATCACTTCCGAGGCTGGCGTGATGTCGTAGCCGGACTCGCGCACCAGGCCGTTCGCCGCGCCACCGAGACCGATACAGATGTTGCGCAGACCACGATCGTTCATGTCGACGGTGCGCCGCCAGGTCAGGCGTCGCGGGTCGAGCTGCAAGGCATTCGACCAGTGCAGATGGTTGTCGGCCATGGCGGCAAGCAGGTTGTGCGCTGCACCTATCGCGTGGAAATCACCGGTGAAATGCAGATTGATCTCTTCCATCGGCAGCAGTTGCGCATGGCCACCACCAGTGGCTCCGCCTTTCATGCCGAAGCAGGGGCCCAGACTCGGCTCGCGCAGCGTCAGCAATGCCCGCGCGCCGATGCGTGCCAGACCGTCCGCCAATCCGATCGCGACCGTCGTCTTGCCTTCACCGGCGGGAGTCGGCGAGATCGCAGTGACCAGGATCAGTCTGCCATCAGGACGTGTTTCCAGTTCCTGCAGAAATCTCCGCTCGATCTTGGCCTGGTGGCGTCCATACGGAATCAGTGCTTCTGCGGGAATCCTCGCGCGCGCGGCGACCTCCGCGATCGGCAGCGGCTGCGCCGCTCTGGCGATCGCGATATCAGGCGGAAGTGGTGATGATGATGACATACCGCTCGGAACGCAGGCCGCACGAGGCCCCCGTGATGGCGTCGGGTTCAGGTGTAGTACGCGTTAGTGCGTATCGAATGGTCGGTGACGTCCTCGACTGCCGTCAGCTCGGGAAATCTCTCGAGCAGCGTACGCTCCACCCCGTTCTTCAGCGTGGCGGCAACCATGCCGCAACCCTGGCAACTGCCGCCGAACTGCAGCACGGCCACACTGCCGTCCACTTCCACGAGATGCACCTCGCCGCTGTGCGAAGCAAGCTGCGGATTGACTTCGTTGTAGAGAACGTAATTGATCCGATCCTCGAGAGGACTGTCCGGATCGACTTTCGGCAGCTTGGCATTGGGCGCCTTGATCGTCAGCTGCCCGCCCATGCGGTCGGCAGCATAATCGACCAGCGCCTCCTCCAGAAACGGCACACTGCGTCCATCGAACCATGCCTCGAAACCATTGAAGAGCCTGTGCTCGTCCTCGCCCTGGATATCGGCATCACGACAATACGCAATGCAGGTCTCGGCGCGCGGCGTGCCCGGGTTGGTGATGAACACCCGCACCCCGCGCACGTCCGGATCCTGCTTCGACAGCAGTCCGACGAGGTATTCCTGAGCCGATTCGGTGATCGTGAGCATCTGCCGGCAATCCTCTCGCACGAGCAATGCATAATATTGTACTAATTTGCTCGGGTATTTGCGATACTCTGCGTGAGAATTGCCGCTCCCCGCCCGGAACACGCCACCGATGACCGATTGCAGCCAGACACTCCGCAACGCTCTTGCCGAACGCATTCTCGTACTCGACGGCGCGATGGGTACGATGATCCAGGCACACCGGCTCGACGAGGCGGATTTTCGCGGCGAGCGCTTCGCCACACACCCGCAGCCGCTGCGTGGCAACAACGACCTGCTCTCGCTGACCCGACCCGATATCATCGGTGCCATCCATCGCGCCTATCTCGAGGCCGGTGCGGACATCATCGAAACCAACACCTTCAATTCAACAGCCATCTCGCAGGCCGACTACGGCCTCGGCGCGCTGGTGCGTGAACTGAACGAATCCGGCGCACGTCTGGCACGCGAGGCCGCCGACGAGTTCAGCGCGCGTGACCCGCAGCGTCCGCGCTTCGTTGCCGGGGTGATCGGACCGACGAGTCGGACCGCATCACTCTCCCCCAGGGTCGATGACCCGGGATTTCGCAACGTGCGCTTCGAGGAGCTCGCGGCCGATTACCTCGTTGCAATCGAAGGCCTGATCGCCGGCGGTGCCGACATCCTGCTGATCGAGACGGTTTTCGACACCCTGAACGCGAAGGCCGCGATCTTCGCCTGCGAGCAGTTCTTCGACGAACACGGCAAGCGCTGGCCGGTCATGATCTCGGGGACGATCACCGACGCCAGCGGCCGTACGCTCTCGGGGCAGACCGCCGAGGCATTCTGGCACTCGGTGGCGCATGCCCGCCCGCTCGCAATCGGGTTGAACTGTGCTCTCGGCGCGGAACAGCTGCGCCCGCATGTGCTGGCGCTGGCAAAGATCGCGGACACGGCGCTCAGCGTGCATCCGAACGCCGGGCTTCCGGACGAGTTCGGCAACTACAATCAGGATCCGGTCACCATGGCAGCGATCATCGGCGATTTCGCCGAGCGCGGCATGGTGAACATCGTGGGCGGCTGCTGTGGCACCACGCCCGAGCATATTCGCGCGATCGCCGAGCGCGTGGCCAGCATTTCCCCGCGGGTGATTCCTCCACGTCCGCATGCACTGAGGCTGGCGGGACTCGAGCCGCTGACGATCACCGCCGACTCGCTGTTCGTCAACGTCGGCGAGCGCACCAACGTGACGGGTTCGGCGCGTTTCGCGCGACTCGTGCGCGAAGGCGATTTCACGACCGCGCTCGAGGTGGCCCGCCAGCAGGTCGATGCCGGAGCACAGGTGATCGACGTCAACATGGACGAGGCGATGCTCGACTCGCGCGCGGCGATGGTACGCTTCCTCGAGCTCGCGGCGGCAGAACCCGACATCAGCCGTGTACCGGTAATGATCGACTCGTCCAAATGGGAAGTGATCGAAGCGGCGCTGCGCGTGGTGCAAGGTCGCTGCGTGGTCAATTCGATCAGCCTCAAGGAAGGCGTCGAACCCTTCGTTGGCCAGGCGCGGCTTGCGCTGCGCTATGGGGCAGCAGTCGTGGTGATGGCCTTCGACGAGCAGGGCCAGGCCGACACGGTCGAACGCAAGGTCGAGATCTGCACGCGCTCCTATCGCATTCTGGTCGACGAAGTGGGCTTCGCTCCGCAGGACATCATCTTCGACCCCAACGTATTCGCGATCGCCACCGGCATCGAGGAGCACGCCAACTACGCGGTCGACTTCATCGCCTGCTGCCGCCATATCCGCGAACATCTTCCCGGCGCACTGGTGTCGGGCGGGATCAGCAATGTTTCGTTCTCGTTCCGCGGCAACGATCGCGTACGCGAAGCGATCCATGCGGTTTTCCTCTATCACGCGATCCGCGCCGGACTCGGCATGGGAATCGTCAACGCAGGCCAGCTCGCGATCTACGATGAGATCCCGACCGAACTGCGCGAGCGCGTCGAGGACGCGGTACTGAACCGCCGTGCCGATGCGACCGAACGGCTGCTCGAGGTCGCCAGTCAATACGCCGGCGCCGGCACGCAACAGGCAGCAGAGGACCTCGAGTGGCGTTCGTGGCCAGTGGAAAAGCGGCTCGAACACTCGCTGGTCAAGGGCATCTCGACCTGGATCACCGAAGACACCGAAGCGGCACGCCTGCAGGC
>DAOLKH010000258.1:0-3618 GCA_035331685.1 Pseudomonadales bacterium | reverse complement strand
GCCACATTGACCCTAGATAAATCAACAACTTGCGTCTCTAGCTGCGGAACTTGGGGGCCGCAGGCCACTGCTGCGACGATTCAGGAACGCGCCTGGTCTTCACCGATCTGGTACCGGGCGCAAGCGTCCAGGTAGACCGGCAAGCGGGATACGGACGAGGCCCGGGGCGGATGCTGGCGCCGGCTATGTGCTCGATGTGTTGGCGGCAAGCACTGCACGGATTCCTGCACATACGAATTCGGTCAACGCCGCGATCTGTTGCTCTGCCTTCATCGGCTTTGCAGCCAGCGCGTGCTGCCAGGTCTGCGCAGGACGCCCGATATCGTTCAGCGTGGAGTGAATCGCATTCATCGCGACCTCGATTGCCCATTCGATGGTCGATGCCTCGCACGTCGGTGCACGCAAGCGCAGCAGCTCATCCAGTGCCATGTCGGCCATTTGCTCGCGGGCCATCCGTGCCCAGACCGGATTGTGTTCTTGCGACAGGCGTGCCAGACAACGTAGAAAGCGGCGTCCGTCGGGCTGCTTGCCGGTCGCCAGACGCGCCAGCGGCAGGCAGAGGATTTCGGCGAAATCGCGTTCGTCCGGGGTGCGGTCAGACGCCATCACCGTGGCGAGCATCTGTCGGCGCTGTGCATTGATGCCGGGCAGGGTGCGCTGCAATATCGCCTCGATCAGTGCGTCACGCCCGCCAAAATGATAATGGAGAACGCCCTGGCTGATGCCGGCCGCACGATTGATGTCACGCAGTGATACCGCTGCGACTCCGCTCTCACCGAACAGTTTTTCGGCGGTATCGAGGATGCGCTTGCGTGTCTGTTCCGATGGGCTGGTTCGTGGTCGGGCCGGCACCTGTCTGATCCCCTGTCTCTGGCTGCGGCATTTTAGGTCAATTCGATGGCAACACGTTCGATCCCGCTCAAACCTGCAGGGATGCCTCTGCGGCGTCCCACCGGTGTGAAGGCATCGTCGCACGCTGCCTGCATCGACGATCGAGGGCCTTTGCAATGGCCGCCGTAGCCCCGTTCTGATGTTGCGGCTGCTGCGAGACACGATCCAGTCGATCGCGTAATCTATCGCCGCGTCGTGCCGCAGTGCGGTAATGATCGCGTGCAACCGGTGTAACCCTGCTGGAGTGAACATGAGCGGCATCCGCAATCTGATGACCGATGACCACCGTCACTGCGACGACCTGTTCGCGAGCGCCGAACAGGCGATCGGGCGCGGGGAAGTCGATGCGGCACGTGAGGCCTTCACGCGTTTCCATGCCGGGATGATTGCGCATTTCAACAGCGAGGAAACCACATTGTTCCCGTCGTTCGAGGAGCATACCGGCATGAGCGGCGGTCCCACACAGGTCATGCGCATGGAGCACCAGCGCATGCGCATCCTGATGGACGAGGCTGCGGAAACGCTTGCTGCCGGGCGTGTGGACGATTACCTCGGTGTTGCGGAGACGCTGCTGATCATGATGCAGCAGCACAACATGAAGGAGGAGAACATCCTCTATCCGATGTGTGATCAACATCTGGGCAACGACGGCGGTGTGCTGGAACAGCGTCTGGCAAGTGAAATCGGGGTGTCGTGAAGCCGCGGGATCTGTCGCGCGTGATCGACGCGCGCTACATGGCGCCGCCGGAGCCGCTGGAAGCGACGCTGGCGATGCTCGGCACGCTGATGCCGGGCGAGACGATGCTGCTCAGGCTGTTTCGCGAGCCGCACCCACTGTACGGCGTGTTGCGTCGTGATGGGCACAGTTGGCACAGCGAACTGCTTCCCGATGGAACGTTCGACATCCTGATCACCTGCGCAGGTGATCAGGATGTCGAACGTTCCATCGGGAAGCAGTTCGCTGTGCCAACTGTGCCCATCACGACGCAACACGCCGTACAGTGGGTGCGGCTCGCGAAACAGCCTGAGCAGCATCGTCTCGCCCGGCATCAGCGTGCCGAGCATCGCCAGCGTCGCTTCCAGCGGCTCCGGCGGCGCCATGTAGCGCGCGTCGATCACGCGCGACAGATCCCGCGGCTTCACGACACCCCGATTTCACTTGCCAGACGCTGTTCCAGCACACCGCCGTCGTTGCCCAGATGTTGATCACACATCGGATAGAGGATGTTCTCCTCCTTCATGTTGTGCTGCTGCATCATGATCAGCAGCGTCTCCGCAACACCGAGGTAATCGTCCACACGCCCGGCAGCAAGCGTTTCCGCAGCCTCGTCCATCAGGATGCGCATGCGCTGGTGCTCCATGCGCATGACCTGTGTGGGACCGCCGCTCATGCCGGTATGCTCCTCGAACGACGGGAACAATGTGGTTTCCTCGCTGTTGAAATGCGCAATCATCCCGGCATGGAAACGCGTGAAGGCCTCACGTGCCGCATCGACTTCCCCGCGCCCGATCGCCTGTTCGGCGCTCGCGAACAGGTCGTCGCAGTGACGGTGGTCATCGGTCATCAGATTGCGGATGCCGCTCATGTTCACTCCAGCAGGGTTACACCGGTTGCACGCGATCATTACCGCACTGCGGCACGACGCGGCGATAGATTACGCGATCGACTGGATCGTGTCTCGCAGCAGCCGCAACATCAGAACGGGGCTACGGCGGCCATTGCAAAGGCCCTCGATCGTCGATGCAGGCAGCGTGCGACGATGCCTTCACACCGGTGGGACGCCGCAGAGGCATCCCTGCAGGTTTGAGCGGGATCGAACGTGTTGCCATCGAATTGACCTAAAATGCCGCAGCCAGAGACAGGGGATCAGACAGGTGCCGGCCCGACCACGAACCAGCCCATCGGAACAGACACGCAAGCGCATCCTCGATACCGCCGAAAAACTGTTCGGTGAGAGCGGAGTCGCAGCGGTATCACTGCGTGACATCAATCGTGCGGCCGGCATCAGCCAGGGCGTTCTCCATTATCATTTTGGCGGGCGTGACGCACTGATCGAGGCGATATTGCAGCGCACCCTGCCCGGCATCAATGCACAGCGCCGACAGATGCTCGCCACGGTGATGGCGTCTGACCGCACCCCGGACGAACGCGATTTCGCCGAAATCCTCTGCCTGCCGCTGGCGCGTCTGGCGACCGGCAAGCAGCCCGACGGACGCCGCTTTCTACGTTGTCTGGCACGCCTGTCGCAAGAACACAATCCGGTCTGGGCACGGATGGCCCGCGAGCAAATGGCCGACATGGCACTGGATGAGCTGCTGCGCTTGCGTGCACCGACGTGCGAGGCATCGACCATCGAATGGGCAATCGAGGTCGCGATGAATGCGATTCACTCCACGCTGAACGATATCGGGCGTCCTGCGCAGACCTGGCAGCACGCGCTGGCTGCAAAGCCGATGAAGGCAGAGCAACAGATCGCGGCGTTGACCGAATTCGTATGTGCAGGAATCCGTGCAGTGCTTGCCGCCAACACATCGAGCACATAGCCGGCGCCAGCATCCGCCCCGGGCCTCGTCCGTATCCCGCTTGCCGGTCTACCTGGACGCTTGCGCCCGGTACCAGATCGGTGAAGACCAGGCGCGTTCCTGAATCGTCGCAGCAGTGGCCTGCGGCCCCCAAGTTCCGCAGCTAGAGACGCAAGTTGTTGATTTATCTAGGGTCAATGTGGC
>DAOLKH010000257.1:0-3630 GCA_035331685.1 Pseudomonadales bacterium | reverse complement strand
ACGCACGCCCTTTCGCAAGTCTGTGCTCGGTGTGACGCTGACCGGCTGCCCGCTGGAAGAAAGGATCTCCGAGTTCCATTTCGTGAAGACGCGCGGCGAGTCGATCGCGGCACTCGCGATGATCGTGGTCGACAACCCGATGGTCGCGGGGACCGGGCACCGCATCTGCAACGACTGCATGAAGGCGTGCATCTACCAGAAGCAGCAACCGGTCGATATTCCGCAGGCAGAAACACGCACCGTGAAGGACGTGCTCGAACTGCCGTGGGGCTTCGAGATCTATTCGCTGCTCACGCGCTGGAATCCGCTCAACCTGCGTCGCCCGCTGCCGCTGGCCGATAGCGGGCGCAAGGTGCTGGTGGTCGGGCTCGGCCCCTCGGGATACACGCTCGCGCATCACCTGATGAACGACGGGCACACGGTGGTGGGCATCGACGGCGTGAAGATCGAACCGCTGTCCGCGACGCTGTCGGGGGTGGACATGCAGGGACGGCGGGTACCGTTCGCACCGGTGCGCAACGTGAGCGAGCTGTTCGAGCCGCTGGATGCACGCGTGATGGCCGGATTCGGGGGCGTCGCCGAATACGGCATCACGGTGCGCTGGGACAAGAATTTCCTGAAGATCCTGCGCCTGCTGGTCGAACGGCGCGCCGAATTCGCGATGTTCGGTGGCGTGCGCTTTGGCGGCACCGTGACGCCGGAAGACGCCTGGGACATGGGCTTCGACCACATTGCACTGTGCGTGGGCGCAGGCGGCCCCACCGTACTGAATATCCCGAACGGGCTGCGACGCGGCGTGCGTGCCGCGTCCGATTTCCTGATGGCCCTGCAGCTCACGGGCGCCGCCAAGACCGACTCGATCGCCAACATGCAGCTGCGTCTGCCGGTGGTGGTGATCGGCGGCGGTCTCACCGCAATCGATACCGCCACCGAATCGATGGCCTACTACGCGGTGCAGATCGAGAAATTCCTGGCGCGCTACGAATCGCTCACAGAGGAAATCGGCGAAGACGCTATCCGTGCGAACTGGGACGACTACGAGCGCGAGATCGCCGAGGAGTTTCTTGCCCACGCACGCGCGATCCGCCAGGAACGCGACGCTGCCGCTGCCGCAGGCCGTGCGCCGCGGGTCATAGAAATGCTGCGTCACTGGGGAGGCGTGACCGTTGCGTACCGGCGCCGCCTGATCGACAGCCCGGCCTACACGCTGAACCACGAGGAAATCGGCAAGGCACTCGAGGAGGGCATCTGGTTCGCGGAGGGGATGTCCCCGGTTGCTGTCGACGTGGACCACTACGGCGCCACGCGCGGCATCCGCCTGCGCAACGCCGCTACCGGCACCGAACACTGGTTCCCGGCACGTACGGTGTTCGTCGCTGCCGGAACGCAGCCGAACACCGTGCTCGCACGCGAGCACCCGGAACGTTATCTGCTCGACGGCAAGTATTTCTGCCCGGTCGACGAGAACGGCTCCCCGGTCAAGGCGGAGCATGCGTTCGGCAAGCCGGAAACACCGCAAGTGTTGCTGTCGCGGCGTGCCGACGGTCGATTCATGAGCTACTTCGGCGACGTGCATCCCTCCTGGGTAGGCAATGTCGTCAGGGCGATGGCGTCGGCGAAACAGGGCTATCCGGCCGTCTCGCGCGTGCTGGCGCAGCGTGCGCCAACAAGTCCACTGCCACGCGAGGAATTCTTCGCCGGGCTTGCCGCCCAGCTGCTCGCCACCGTGCACCGCGTGGAGCGCCTGACTCCGAACATCGTCGAAGTGACGCTGCATGCGCCACTGGCGGCGCGACAGTTCAGGCCCGGACAGTTCTACCGGCTGCAGAACTTCGAAACACTCGCTCCTGTGGTCCACGGCACCCGCCTGCAGATGGAAGGCCTGGCGATGACGGGAGCGTCGGTTGACCCCGAGCGCGGGCTGGTGTCGGTTATCGCACTCGAGATGGGAGGCTCGAGCAGCCTGTGCGCCATGCTGCAACCAGGCGAGCCGGTGATATTGATGGGACCGACCGGTTCACCCACACACATCACCGGCAACGAGACCGTGGTGCTCTGCGGTGGCGGTCTCGGCAACGCGGTGCTGTTTTCGATCGGCGCCGCAATGCGCGCCGCAGGCTCGCGGGTGCTGTATTTCGCCGGTTACAAAAAAGTGCAGGATCGCTACAAGGTGGCCGAAATCGAGAATGCGGCAGACGTCATCGTGTGGTGCTGCGACGAGGCCCCCGGTTTTGCACCGGGTCGTGCACAGGACCGCACCTTCATCGGCAACATCGTGCAGGCGATGGATGCCTACGCGGAGGGTCGGCTCGGCGAGTGCACGATACGCCTCGACGACGCGGACCGTATCATCGCGATCGGTTCGGATCGCATGATGGCCGGCGTGGCGCGCGCGCGCCACGAGATACTGAAGCCGCACCTGAAGCCGCACCACTTCGCGATCGGATCGATCAACTCACCGATGCAGTGCATGATGAAAGAGATATGCGCCCAGTGCCTGCAGCCGCACCGTGATCCGATCACCAAGGAAACCAGCTACGTGTTCTCGTGCTTCAATCAGGACCAGCCACTCGACTGTGTGGACTGGAAGGTGCTGAATGAACGCCTGAAACAGAACTCGCTGGCGGAAAAGCTGACTGCGCGCTGGCTGGAACGACGTATCGCCGAACTCGATAACGAGACGTAGGTCGGGTTTCAACCCGAGGGGTTGTGGGTCGGGCTTCAGCCCGACCCACGAACATCCCGTCGGCATGAATGCCGACCTACGGGCCGGGTGTGGATCCGCGCAGATGCGATTGCCAGTAATAGTGGTAATAGACCACCGGAATCACGATCAGCGTCAGCAGCGTCGACACCAGCAGACCGAAGATCAACGACACCGCCAGTCCGCCGAAGATCGGGTCGTCGAGGATGAACAACCCGCCCATCATCGCAGCGACTGCGGTCAGTGCGATCGGCCGGGCGCGCACTGCAGCAGCCGAGATCGTCGCAGCTTCCAGCGTCTTGCCGGTAGAGACTTCCTGCTGAATGAAATCGACCAGCAGGATCGAGTTGCGCACG
Organism: Pseudomonadales bacterium; assembly: GCA_035331685.1. Classification (GTDB taxonomy): domain Bacteria; phylum Pseudomonadota; class Gammaproteobacteria; order Pseudomonadales; family UBA5518; genus UBA5518. The sequence continues at coordinate 570 of DAOLKH010000257.1, read as the reverse complement.
ATGATACCGGCGAGCGCAATCATCCCGATCATCGACGGCGCACTGAACTGCTGTCCCAGCAATGCATGCCCCGGCATGATGCCGACGATCGTCAGCGGGATCGGCGCCATGATGATCAGCGGTACACCGTAGGAACGGAACTGCGCCACGACCAGCAGGTAGATCAGCACCAGACCGACTGCATACGCTGCGCCCATGTCCCTGAAGGTCTCGAAGGTCACCTGCCACTCACCGTCCCACTTCAGACTCGGCGCCCAGGTTTCCTCGGGCTGGACGGTATGGAACTGCTCGATCGACCTGCCGTCGATCAGCTTGCCGGCAAGCGCCGCAGCGATTGCACGCATGCCGTACAGCGGGCTGTCGGTAGCCCCCGCCACGTCGCCCGTCACGTAGACCACCGGCAACAGGTTCTTGTGCTGGATCGTCTGATCACGCACCGTTTCATGCACATCGGCGATTTCCGACAACGGCACGAGGGCACCCGCCGGGGAGCGTACACGCAGCGTGAGCAGTGCCTCGACACGTGCCTTCGCCGCATCCGGCATCTCGACACGCACCGGAACCGGCACC
>DAOLKH010000256.1:0-3639 GCA_035331685.1 Pseudomonadales bacterium | reverse complement strand
ATCGCGAACAGGTGGACGCCGACGTTGCCGAGCGCCTCGGCGACCGTCTGCTCACGGTCGACGACGAGCGCTTCGCCACTACGCTGCGCCCGTTCCGTGATGCACCGCTGCAACCCGCCACGGTGGCTCCAAACGCGGTCTTCTGCCTGATCTTCACGTCCGGCACCAGCGGTGCGCCGAAGGCGGTGATCTACTCGCACGCGCGCGTACTGCGCAACAGTGTGATGCTGGTCGAACGCCAGCACATGTCAGCGGACGATGTGAGCTATGTGCCGATGCCGCTGTTCCACTCGTCCGCCATGCTGATGGGCCTGCTGCCGCCGCTGATTTCGGGCGGTGCTGCTGCATTGCGCCGTCATTTTTCGGCATCGGGCTTCCTGCCGGATGTACGCAGGTACGGCGTGACGATGTTCTGTTATGTAGGCAAACCACTCGCCTACATTCTCGCCACGCCGGAGCAACCCGACGATGCCGACAACAGCCTACGGGCTGCCTTCGGGAATGAAGCTTCAGAAGCGGATATCACAACCTTCTCCCGGCGTTTCGCTTGTACCGTAACCGATAATTTCGGCTCATCCGAAGGCTGCATCACCGTGCTGCGCACGCCGGAAACGCCCCGCGGCTCCATGGGCATCGGTGTCAGCCCATCGATCGTGGTGCTGAATCCAGACACCGGAGAGGAATGTCCGCGCGCACGCTTCGACAGCGAAGGCGTGCTGATGAACGGCAACGAGTCCATCGGTGAACTGGTGAACCTCGACGGACGCGAGCTGTTCGAGGGCTACTGGAACAACCCGGAGGCAGACGGCAAGCGGCTGCGCGGGCGCGCGTACTGGAGCGGCGACCTCGCCTACCGCGACGAAGCCGGCTTCTTCTACTTCGCAGGACGCGACAGCGAGTGGCTGCGCGTCGATGGCGAGAACCTCGCTGCGATCCAGATCGAGCAGGTGCTGGCGCGCCATCCGCTGGTCAGTGTGGCCGCAGTCTACGGCGTCCCGGACCCGCTGGTCGGCGATCGCGTGATGGCAACGTTGCAACTGTTGCCGGGTGCCCGCTTCGACCCCGTCGAGTTCGAACGCTTCCTCGACTCACAAGCGGATTTCAGCAGCAAGTGGAAGCCCTCGTTCCTGCGCATCGCGCCAACACTGCCGCTCACCGCGACCAACAAGGTCCTGAAGCGGGAACTCAGGCACGAAGCATGGGCGTGTGCCGACCCGGTGTGGTACTGCGCTGCACGCACGCACGGCTATCGGCTCCTCGACGAATCGACACGGGCAGCGCTTGCCCCGGTGCTGGCTGCGCGTGAACGCCCTGCACCACACCGGAGCTGACACGATGGACTTCCGCTACACCCCCGAGCAGGAACGTTTTCGCACCGAAATCCGCGCCTTTCTCCGCGAGAACGTCAGCGACGAATTGCGCCGGGAAATCGCCGTCTCGGGGCACTCGCCGGGGCCACTCGGCAAGGCGTTCCTGCGCCTGCTCGGCGAGCGGGGCTGGCTCGGCATCGGCTGGCCGCGCGAATACGGCGGCCAGGGGCGTTCGATGATCGAGCAGACGATCTTCTACCACGAGCTCGACCTGCAGGACATCCACTACGGCAACCTCACGATCACCTCGCTGGCCATGGCGCTGATGAAGCTCGCCTCCGAAGCGCAGAAGCAGCAGTACCTGTCGCGCATCCTGAAAGGGGAGCTCGAGATCTGCCTCGGCTACACCGAGCCCGGGGCCGGCTCGGACCTGGCCGGAATCACGACGCGCGCGGTTCGCGTCGGCGACGAGTACGTGATCAACGGCCAGAAGGTCTTCACCACCGGCGCGCACTACGCCTCGCATATCTGGCTGCTCGCTCGCAGTGAAGCCGATGCACCGCGCCACAAGGGGCTGTCGGTGTTCATCTTCCCACTCGCCACCGCCGGCATCACGGTGCACCCGATCTACACGATGGAGGGTATCCGTACCAACGAGGTGTTCTTCGACGACGTCCGCGTGCCGGCGAGCGCAATGATCGGCAAGCCCGGCTCGGGTTTCCCTACGGCGGCGATCGCACTCGACTTCGAGCGCGTGTTCATGGGCAAGTACACGAAGCTGCGGCGCAATCTGGACGCCCTGGTGCACGAGTGCAGACAATCGCTCGACGGATCTGCGCCGCCCTTCGATGATCCGGTGGTCCGCGACCGCCTGGTCGGGCTGCATCTGGACGTGGAGCGCCTGCGCCTGCTGTGCCTGAAGTCCGCCTGGATGATCGACCAGGGCCAGGTGCCGAACGCAGAAGCCTCGGCGCAGAAGGTGTTCGCCTCCGACCTCGAGCAGCGTCTCGCCGACGAGGGCATCCGCATCCTCGGGCCACGCGGCCAGCTCGAATACGGCTCCGCACACGTGCCGGCACACGGACACCTCGCACAGTCCTGGCTGCTGTCGCCGATGCTGCGCTTCGGCGGTGGTGCCAACGAAATCCAGCGCGACATCATCGCCCAACGCGGTCTCGGGCTGCCACGCGCCTGAACACACCGGAAGCAGCCATGGAACTCGAACCAACCCCGGAGCAGCGCCAGATCCAGGACGCAGCGCGACGATTCCTGCAGTCCGAATGCCCACCGTCGCTGGTGCGCACGCTGCGCGAACAGCACACGGCGCTGCCGCGCCGGATCTGGACCCGGATAGCGGAACTCGGCTGGACCGGACTGCCGTTTGCGGAACAACACGGCGGATCGGCCGCAGACTGGACGACGATGGCGATCGTGATGGAGGAGCTCGGACGCGCCTGCGATCCGACACCGTTCAGCGACTGCGTGCTCGGTTGTGGCTGGCTGATCCAGGATCTGGGAGACGCGGCACAGCACCGGCGCTGGCTGGCCCCGCTGATCGCAGGCGAGCTGCAGACAGCACTGGCCGCGCTCGAGGCCGGCGGCGACTGGAGCGCCGCCCGATGCACCACCACGCTGGCACCAACCTCCTCCGGCTGGCGGCTCGACGGGCGCAAGCTCTACGTCGAGAACGCGCCCGATCGCGACCTGCTGCTGGTGGCGGCCCGTGACAGCGCATCGGGGAAGTTGCGCCTCGCCGCGGTATCGCCACGCGCTGCCGGCGTCGAATGCGCGGCCCTGCGCTCGCTGGCGCATCCCGACCTCCACGAGGTGCGTTTCACGGCAGTCAGCGTGGCGCAGACAGACCTGCTCGGCGGTGATGACGTCGGTGCCGCACTCGATGCGGCGCTGCTGCGCACCGCGGTGTTCCAGTCTGCAGCCGCAGTCGGTGGCGCACGCCGGGTGCTGGAACTGGCAACGCAGCACGTACAGCAACGGGTGCAGTTCGGACGCCCGATCGGCAGCTTCCAGGCGGTACAGCACCTGCTCGCCAACGTATGGATCGACGTCGAGGCCGCCTGGCTGGCAGCCTACGAGGGCATCACCGAACTGGAGCGATCGCCACGCGCCATCCACAAGGCCTGTGCGGCCAAATGCATCAGCAACGAGGCATTCACCCGTGCCTGCTTCACCGCTCACCAGGTGCTCGGCGGCATGGGCTTCATGTGGGAAACCGACCTGCACCTGTGGACACGCAAGGCCAAGCAGATCGAACTCGCCTGTGGTGGCCTGCCCTACCACCGCGCACTGCTCGCCGATGCGCTTGGGTGAC
>DAOLKH010000255.1:0-3648 GCA_035331685.1 Pseudomonadales bacterium | reverse complement strand
GTGCGCGTGGACCTCGCCTGATCGGTTCCCGGACGAATGGACTGGCTGGGGCGGTAGGACTCGAACCTACGAATGGCGGGATCAAAACCCGCTGCCTTAGCCACTTGGCGACGCCCCAGTCGATTCAGTCGAACAATGCCTCGTGTGCCGGGGAGCGGTCGATGCCGCGGGCAACGAAGCTTTTCCATCCGTGGGGCACGAGTGCGGCCGTCTTTTCTGCCGTCTGCGCGTCCGTGAATGCGGCGAAAACGCAACTGCCGGTTCCGCTCATTCGTGCCTCTCCGAAGGCGCTCAGCCACGCAAGCGCGCGATCGACCTCCGGGTATTTCTTCCTGACCACGGCCTCGCAATCGTTGCGTTGCCCGCCGGTCAAAAAGGCCGCTATTGTCGTGAGCGGGGTATCACGTGTCAATTCCCGGTCGGCGAAAATCGCGGCAGTATTCACCGCGCATCCCGGGCGGATCACGAGGTACCAGCGCGGGGGCAGCGCGAGCGCGGTGAGCTGCTCGCCGATGCCTTCGGCCCAGGCGCTGCGCCCGAGTACGAATACCGGCACATCGGCGCCCAGGGTGAGGCCGATGCGCGCAAGTTCCTGCAGCGACAGCCTGCAGTCCCACAGGCGGTTCAGGGCAAGCAGCGTGGCTGCGGCGTCGGAGCTGCCGCCACCGAGTCCGCCACCGTGCGGGATGCGCTTGCGCAATACGATCCGCGCGCCGCGACGCAGCCCCTGGTGCGCGGCCAGCGCGCGTGCGGCACGCACCACGAGGTTGTCTTCGGCGGCAACGCCCGCGACGCTGCCGTCGAGTTCGATGGCGGTGCTGTCGCCGGCACTGAAGTGCAGCTCGTCGCAGAAATCGAGCAACTGGAATACAGTCTGCAGGTTGTGGTAGCCATCGGGGCGGCGCCCGGTGACGTGCAGGAACAGGTTCAGCTTGGCCGGCGCACGCAGGCTCACTGCACAGATCATGAGGCCGGCAGGCTCCACTCGCGCACGACCAGCGTCAGCACCGCACCGTAACCCGTGATGCGCAGTCGCGTCGGCAGTGCGAAGCCCTCGACTTCGCGCTGCTCGCTCGCCTCGATCTGCCAGCCCGCCTGGACGAAGCGCCGCAGTGAGCCGTTGCCGAATTCGGGCTTCTCGATCGCGACGCCGGGTTGCGGGATGCCGCGCACCCAGTACCTGAGCGCCGCGACCGGCAGCGGCCAGCCCCACAGCTCGGTGACCAGAGCGTCGGGATCCGCATGATGTCCGCTGCGCCCGCGCGTATCGCGCCAGGCGACACCGTCCGTGCCCCCATCCAGCGTCAGCCGGCCCGAACCGAGAGCCCCGGCGAGTATCAGACGCCACGATGCTCCGTGCTGCGTCCAGTCGAGCGTCGCGGCGCCGTTGGCGGATTGCGCACGCACACCGAGCTTGCCGCTCAGCTTCCAGTTTTCGCGCGCGGCCAGTGTCGCGACGTGCTGCTCCCAGTCGGCAGGCATTTCGGGGGCACGTGGTGCGATGCTGCAACCCGTGAGCATCAGCAGTGCGAGCAACAGATGCCCGCGCAGTGCGCTCATGGCGGCAGCTCCGCACCGAGGCGGTGCATGGTGTCGTGGATCAGGCGACTGTCGGGCCTGGCTTCGAGTCCCTTGCTCCAGACTGCCTGCGCCTCGTCGTGTTGGCCGTCGACCCACAGCACTTCGCCCAGATGTGCCGCAACTTCAGGGTCCGGGAACGCGTCGAAGGCACGCTGCAGTTGTGCGAGTGCCTCGTCACGCCGACCGAGGCGATACAGCACCCAGCCGCGGCTGTCGATGATCGCCGGGTCGTCGGGGCGCAGTGCCAGCGCCTGCTCGATCAGTTGCAGCGCTTCCGTGTAACGGTTCGTCAGGTTCGCCAGCGAGTAGCCGAGCGCATTCAGTGCCACCGCATTCTGCGGGTCGAGGCGCAGGATGTGGCGCAGGTCGCGCTCGAGTGCGGGCACGTCGCCACGCCGCTCGCTGACCAGCGAGCGCGCGTAGAGCAGCCCCGGTTCGTCCGGGCGTGTGGCGAGCGCTGCGTCGAGCAGGCGCGCGGCTCCGCGCATGTCGTCGTGTTCGAGGCGCAACTCCGATTCCAGCAGCGTGAGTGGCAGCGCCGCAGCGCTCCAGCGAGCGCGCTGCGCTGCGAGCGCGCTGCCGAGGGCGTCGAGTCCACGGCTTTCGATCAGCAGTTCGGACGCACGCGTCACGGCAGTCATGAATGCCGGGCCGGGCTGGATCTCCAGGTAGTGCCGGATCGCCTCCTCGACGTCCTCTCGCCGTTCGGCTTCCTGCGCCAGGTAGAAATGCGCCGCACTCACGTGACTGCCTTCCGCGAGCAGCGTATTCAGCTCCTCGCTCATGCGGTCGAACTGCCCGGATTCACGGTAAACCAGCGCCAGCGCGAGGCGTGCCTCGGCGTCCGCCGGATCCTGTTCGAGCAGTGTGCGGAACTGGCGCCCGGCTCCTGCGAGATCCGATCGCGCCAGCAGGCGTGCGTAGCTCAGGCGCAGACGCCGATCGTCGGGATGGCGTTCCAGGGCAGCGTCGATCGCCGCGTTGCCGGTCGCCGCGTCGCCGAGGTCGTGGTGCACCTGCGCGCTCAGCAGCAGTGCCTGGGAATTGTCCGGATCGTCGGCGAGTACGCGCGCAGTGCAGTCGAGTGCCTCGTCGTAGCGCTGCAGGCTGTGCAGCAGCAGGCCGGTGGCGACCAGCACGTCGGCGCTCTGCTCCTGGCGCTGCTGCAGCGCCTCCAGCATTTCCTTTCGCTCGTCTGCCGGGAGGTCGAGCGCGCTGGCAGCGACTCCTGCAAAGTTGGTTGGAGCGCTCGCGGCATCGAGTCCGGACATGCGCACGAATGCCTCGCGTGCCCGGCCGGCGCGCGCGAGTGCGGTGGCGGCAGTGAACTGCGCCTCGACGTTCAGTGGCTCCAGATCGCTCCACAGCAGCGCGGCCTGCAGCGTCGCTTCTTCGGCACCCAGGAAGCGCGCCAGACGGGTGGCGCGTGCGGCGACTCCGGCGTCGCGCGTCTGTTGCGCCTGTACGAGGTAGTTCTTCAGCGCAAGATCCAGTGCGCCGCGGTGGAGCGCGAACTCGGCGACCAGCAGGCCGTACAGAGCGTCGCGTGAAAACGGACGCACCACGACCGGTGTCGTGTCGGCTGTGGTCTCGGCGGGCGGTGCAGCCGTTTCGACCGCGACGGGTGGATGCGCTGCGCACGCGGCCAGCAGGAGCGCAAGTGCCAGGATGACGATGGCACGGCCCGGGCGGAACCGGAACGACGGGGGATGGGTCGGCGTGCTCATAGGGTGGCGCATCAAAGGGCGCGGCTTGCTGCGGTGAGGCGCCATCATCGCCGGATTCTGCACAATTTGCCTGTGAATTGATACACTTCCCGACCGTTCCGGATCCCTGTCCCGCCCCGTTGGAGTGTCGTTCGTGGCCTGTGGCACCTGCGCGGGGGAGTAGCCTTTCATTCATGAGTTTGCTGGTCGTCGGACTGAATCACACCACCGCGCCGGTCGCGGTGCGAGAGCGCGTGGCGTTTGCCGAGGAGCAGGTGCCCGAGGCGCTGCAGCGTGCCTGCGAGATCGGCGGAGCCGCCGAGGTCGTGATTCTCTCGACCTGCAATCGCACCGAACTGAT